>JAGYOV010000219.1 GCA_018399375.1 Dehalococcoidia bacterium | reverse complement strand
CGATACAACGAGCTTATTCAGAGGCTGCATCCAGATCACAGCGGTACCGAGGGCACCAGCCGGTTTTTCCAGATGGTACAGGCCGCTTTTGAGGCTATAAAGAGGGAAAGGGGGTTAAAGTGAAGAAACGTTAGAGCGTAGTCATACTAAGGTCGCTGGTTCAAATCTAGCCACTGCCAGTATATAGATGAGGAGGCTGGACCAGATTAAGGAAGGGGCTTGAAATGCAATTGGAGAAGGGCAAATATTATAGGTGTATATCATGTGGGCGGACATATCGTTGTCGCATTGTAGGCATAGCCCACTCGTCTTGTGGTCACTCCCTGGAGCAACAAAAGGAGATAACAAAGAGCGAGTATCTCCAGATTAGAAAGAATACCTATCGCGACCAGGACGCGATGCAGGAGACGAATAAAAAGGTGCGGGAAGCTGCCGAGCGATACAGCATTCCAGTGAGCGCCAGTGATGATGCTGTATCCATATTTGGTAAAGCCATCGGGCTAAAGAAGCGCCAGGTTATTAGCCTGTTTGGAGAAATAGGCTGGCAGCTTTATCACCGTCGGCAGGATAAAATTAAGGCAAAGGCGCACGGCGGCTCAATGAGTAGAGAGATGGCCGAAAACATCCCGCCTGAGATGAGCGATTTGATGTTCTTCAACAACCTGGAGATATTGGTGGCTCGTGCTCGGGGAATCCCACATACGTTACAGATGGAGATGCACCCCAAGTACCGGGAGTATTCGTATCTCTTTTCGGTAGCCATAGAACAGTTTGCCTATTGTTATCCTGCTGTGAACTACTGCTCACAGGAGGCGTTGCGATGGCTGTTTGGTGGAATTTATGAGCTTGTTGCAAGGGAAGGAGAGAAAGAATCAGCTTTACTGGAAGCCGAGGAGATATTAAAAAAGAGAAGGGGAGGGTGAGCCATGAAAGAAGGAGACCTTGAGCTACTAAGGCAGATTGCCGAGTATGAGAAGACCATCGACTGGAGCAAGCCTGGCGCCGACCTGGGCTGGGAGTGGCGCGATGTCCGTATCCAGCCGGCGACGCTGACGCGGTTTTTCCTGGAGGGGCTTCTCGATAACCCCTTCAAGAGCAACAGCTATACCGGGTACCGGCTTTCCGAGAAGGGGA
>JAGYOV010000218.1 GCA_018399375.1 Dehalococcoidia bacterium | reverse complement strand
GCAGACCTGTTGTTTAAGAATGCTCGCGTAGTGAATACTGCCATAGGGGAAGTTGAAAGGGGAGATGTTGTCATCTGTGAAGATAGAATCGCCGGCGTGGGGAGCTATGATCAGGCAAAAGAGATCATCGACCTTAAAGGCAGTTATCTCTCTCCTGGGCTGATAAATGGCCATACCCATATAGAAAGTTCCATGCTGCATCCCGCAAGGTATGCTCAAGCTGTAGTTCCCAAGGGAACATCAACTCTGATTACCGATCTACATGAAATAACCAACGTTTGTGGAATTAGGGGCATAGAATTTATCACAGAGTGCGCAAACCAATTGCCACTAGACATGCTCTTCATGGCTCCCTCCTGTGTCCCGGCGACACATATGGAGACATCGGGGGCGGAGATTAACTCCACGGAAATCGGAACCATCCTGAACTCTCCCAGAACAATTGGGCTGGGAGAAATGATGAACTTCCCTGGAGTGATCAACGGGGATAAAGAAGTTCTGGCCAAGCTGATAGCATCCCGTGGTAGAGTGATCGATGGGCATGCTCCCGGACTTGGAGGGAAAGATTTAAATGCCTACATGTCAGCAGGCATTCTCTCCGATCACGAGTCAACCACGCTGGAAGAGGGAGAAGAAAAGCTCAGGAAGGGAATGTGGCTCATGATCAGAGAGGGCTCTTCAGAGAAGAACCTGGAGGCACTTTTGCCACTAGTTACCGACAAGACCTACGGGAGATGCCTCTTCGTAGTGGACGATCGCAATTGTTTCGACCTTCTCCATTCAGGAGACATCGATGCCGTGGTTCGAAAAGCCATCAACATGGGACTGGATCCGGTTCGTGCAATTCAACTGGCAACAATCAACAGTGCGGAGTATTTCAGGCTTTACGACAGAGGCATCATTGCTCCTGGTTACCTCGCCAACTTGATAACGATAACTGACCTTTCTCATCTAGCAGTAGATAAGGTATTTTACAGGGGCAAACTGGTAGCGGCAGGAGGCAAAGCTACCTTTGACTCACCAGATATTACTTCCACATTAACGGATACCGTCCATATCAAACCTCTTTCTACAGAGTCCCTGAAGTTGAGATTTACGGGAGAAGACTTCCCTGTCATTGAAATTGTCCCGGGGCAGATAATTACCAAAAAGAAAATGGA
>JAGYOV010000217.1 GCA_018399375.1 Dehalococcoidia bacterium | reverse complement strand
GTCGAGGGAGACGTACTGAGTCAGATTGAGCCTGAAATGCCAGAGCAATCATCCATATTGGAATCACTGACGTTTTCCCGAGTCCAGTTGGCAAATCGCAGATGCGGGGTACTGCCGAATGGGAAAGCAAGTGGTCAAAAAGACGCTGCTGCCAGCGAAGCGGTCGATTGTCGGTTAACGCTTGAAATGCCTCATCAAACTCCATAGCGCTCCTGAACGTTAGTGCTACTTCTTATGTGGCCAACGGCCTTAGTAGCAAGGCATTATGCGGAGACCAATATCCCTGAGATGCTGCCCAAGATCATTGTAATCCTTACTTGATCACTCAATCAATACTTTTCCTGATATTTGTGTCAAGACTCGATAGAAATGTCCTCCACTTTAACTCATTAGAAAAGACTTATACCTGCCACCTCAATTTCAATTAATTTTGTGAAATTGCCTGCTCTCCTGTATAATGGCTTGAGCGAACCGAAAAAGGAATGGGAAACCAACATCCCACGATAACCGGAACCGGGACAGTTCACTAAAGGCGTTTCTTCATCCAGCGGTGTGAGACGTATCATTTGGAGAAAGGTTTCTCTCCACTCCTGCTCTGGTCAATCCGTTGCGATGCTCAATAAGGTCAGCCCAGGTAGCTCCGGCAGACGAAAAATGGCGATAACAGATATCTTGGACAAACAGTTCATCCTGTTCGGTGGTAAGGGTGGAGTTGGAAAAACCACCTGCGCCGCAGCAACTGCGCTTGCTCTACTACCGAAGAAGACCATCATTGTATCCACTGATCCTGCCCACTCCCTAGCGGACTGCCTGGGACAGGAAGTTGGCGACAGGATTACCAGGGTAGAATCAGCAGAGAACCTGTATGCCCTGGAAATCTCGGCTCAGAATACCTATGATACATTCAAGCAGGACCATAGGCGGGAAATGCTTCGCCTCTTGGAGAGCTCGGCCGGCATTGAGCACTTGACTCCAAGAGAAAGGGACAGCTTGCTCTCGCTTCCGGTACCAGGGGCAGACGAGGTAATGGGGCTCAAGGGCTTGATGGATCTCATGGAGGAAGGAACCTTCGAAAAATATGTCCTTGATACTGCGCCGACAGGTCATGCCCTTCGGCTGTTATCAATGCCAGATATCTTCGATAAGTGGCTTAATCTTTTCTATAA
>JAGYOV010000216.1 GCA_018399375.1 Dehalococcoidia bacterium | reverse complement strand
AAAATATTGTGAAAGGCAAAAATTACCTGTTGTGTAGGGACATTCTATTCTAGTTCGAGCGTATAGATAGATTAATTGAATAGTATGAGTAGAATAGATAACAGACTTGACAGATAATGGCAAACAGAGTATCTTCAATGTAGATACTACAAATAAGTGGAGGTTTAATATGAAGACTCGTGTTCAGAAGTGGGGTAATAGCCTTGCTTTGCGTATACCCAAATCTTTCGCTAACGAGGTAGGCCTAGAAAGAGAAACGGCTGTTGATATATCACTGTCTTCTGGCAAACTCATTATCACGCCTGTGGCAAAACCGAAACCATCCCTTAACCAACTACTGGCGAAGATAACAGAAGAAAACCTGCACCACGAAGTTGATATCGGTTCCGCTATAGGGAATGAAATATGGTAAGCTCCCAAAATTATATCCCTCAGTGCGGGGATGTTGTATGGATTGATCTAAATCCGCAAGAGGGACATGAACCAGCAGGACGACGCCCTGCTGTAGTATTATCACCTAAAAGCTATAGCGGCAAGACAGGACTGGCTATTCTTTGTCCTGTTACCAGCCAGACTAAGGGCTATCCATTCGAGGTTCTTATTCCTAATGGGTTAAAAATAGCGGGGACAATCTTATCGGACCAAGTTAAAAGTCTAGATTGGCGTGCTCGAAATGTTGAATTGATATGCAACTTGCCGGAAGAGACTATCTCGGAGGTGCTCCAGAAGCTAGGTACGTTGTTATCCAAATAGGAACCATAAAGAACGCAATAGCAGGATGGAATGGCAGACAGATGGATCGCGCGCTACGATCAGGTATTCGTTTTGGGGGCACCATGAGCATTCCACCCCCGCTGTACAACTGAAGCACAGAGAACCTTTACGATGTTCTGGTTGAAGAAGACACTGCGCCCAGGCAGAGGTCCTTCAGCACGCGGCAAGTCTCAGCCTCCGTTACTTCGCCACTTTCAAAGACCGCGATCGCGCTTTCCACCTCTTCCTTTATGCCCAGTGATGCCAGACCCGCAGCGTCGAGGGGGAAATCGGGGAAGAGAGGAAACATCTCGGAGACATGCTCGCTATCACAGTTCAGCAGATTCTCCACCGGACCATCCAGTATCTTTCTCTCTTCCGGACCGAGAGTTTCCGCATTCGATATCTCATGGCAAAAGTGATAGCGG
>JAGYOV010000215.1 GCA_018399375.1 Dehalococcoidia bacterium | reverse complement strand
ATAGCGATCAGCGCTGAATCCAGACACGCCACGGGCTGGGCCAGATCGGATTTTATCCAAATTGAATAGGGATAGCTCTCTGGCGCCTCAAACTCTATCTCGGAACCGTTTTTGATATCAGCATATTCCTTATACTCATAAGATATAAGGCAATAATCACAATGGCACACTTCAGTAGCGGGGCCAATCAACGCTGTCGCTGTAACATCCCCTGAATTCAGAACAAACTGCACATTCAATATTTGCCCCTCTTCTAAACTCAAAGTGAAAGATTCGCTGAGTTGCTCGGACAGCATAACAGTCTCTTCCTGCCAAATGGGCTGGGAACATCCCACAAGGGGGATACATGCCATTGAGATGAATGTTATATAAATTACCGCAGCCCTAACATTCTTCATTTCTACTGTCGCCATCCTTATTATACAGCCCCGCTCCCCACCAGCATTGTAACTTCCATTTCAGCCAGCGACAAGTAGCTAAATAACCCGTCCTAATGGTCTCTCATAGCTGATCTTTATCAGGATCAAATGACCACCGTCGTGGAACTTCGGCGAGATGCGTTATGCATGGACCTTAACCGCTGACGCTCAGTTAACAATTTCTTGCGCAACCTGATGCTCTTGGGAGTCACTTCAACCAGTTCATCGCTGTTGATAAAATCTAGAGACTGCTCCAGGCTCATTTTTAGAGGAGGTGTCAGCTTTATAGCGATATCAGAGGTAGAAGCACGAATATTAGTTTGCTTCTTTTCTTTGCACACGTTGACAGCTATATCCTGTCCTCGAGAATTCAGCCCTACTATCATACCCTCATAGACCTGTGTGCCAGGTTCAATAAAGGTAATGCCCCTGCCCTGAGCATTATTCAGACCATAGGTTAGAGCTTGCCCTTCCACCGCTGCCACCAATGCCCCACTGCGCGTTGAATCAATATCCCCCAGCCATTGCTCATACCCAAGGAACAGGGTATTCATAATTCCTTCCCCACGCGTAACGGTCAGAAAGATACTGGCGAAGCCAATAAGGCCTCTGGTTGGGATACGATATTCAAGATGCACATTGCCTTTCTCATTGCTGCTCATATCGGTCAGCAAAGCTCGCCGTTTGCTTAGAATCTCTGTTAGCGCTCCAACGCATACATCCCTGGTATCAAGAACAAGGCTTTCCACGGGCTCAAGGAGCTTGCCATCAACCTCTTT
>JAGYOV010000214.1 GCA_018399375.1 Dehalococcoidia bacterium | reverse complement strand
AATTTCCTTCTCTGGAAGTAACGCGCACGGCGATCTCCTTGAGCCTGGTGTCCGTTGTCATTATGGCCCGGGCGAAATCGTGACCACCTTCTTTTTCCAGCCTGATCTTGGGCATTGCAGCCCGAACTTTATCCATTGGTAATGGTACGCCTATTACACCTGTGCTGGCTACCAGAATATCTTCTGGTTTTAAGCCCAGCCTTGATGCTCCCAACTGCGCCATCTCGTAGGCATCGGTTAACCCTTGTTCTCCAAGGCAGGCATTGGCGCAACCGGAATTTACTACTATTGCTTGTGTGATCCCCTTCATAATATTCCGTTTGGATAGAACAACAGGGGCGGATTTAACCTGATTTGTGCTGAAAAGCCCTGCGGCGGTACATTGTACCGGGGAATAGAGTATAGCCAGGTCCAGATCGCCGCTCTTCTTGATGAAAGATGATGTTGCTCCCGCTAAAAACCCACTTGCCGAGGTGATGGTTCCGAAGGGCAGTCTCTCAAAATCGGTGGACATAGAGCTATTAATATAGCAGGAACTTCAATAACCGTCCATTGTCGCGACAAACTTCATCTTTCTCCCTTTGCGTCACGAGCTATCGTCGAACGAATTTCTTAATCGCTCTGAGGTAAGGCTCCATGCCTTCCTTTATGATGTTGTTGTGATCAGCATCGGGAATTATGACCAGGCGTTTGATTTTGGCTCCCGAGTTTTCATACAGGATTTGCGCCTCCGCAGCGGGAATAAGTTTATCCTCTTCACCGTGTATTATCATTGTAGGAATGCTAATGGAGCGTATATTAGCTACATTAGGGAACTCAGTATCCTTGAAGTTCAAGTATCCGATGGGGAAGTCCATGTGGAGAAGCAATTTAAGAATGCTGCTGAAGCCACTTTCGATGATCAGTCCTCTTATCTGTTCCTGGCGATGGCGGGCTACTTCCAGGGCAGGAACGCTGCCCAGTGAACGCCCCATAACAAAGGCAGGGCCTTTATAGCCCCCCTGCTTCAGAGCGTTCATAAAGGCATCGAAAATAATGGTGGCGTCCGATATCAGGGCACTGAAAAGGGGCTCACCCTGACTGGCTCCATAGCCACGATATTCTGCTACGAATAGATTGATGCCCAGCTGCATGAACAAAGGAGCTATGTAATCGTAATCACAAATGATCTCACCATCGCCGTGGAAGCAGAGAACTGAGGCAG
>JAGYOV010000213.1 GCA_018399375.1 Dehalococcoidia bacterium | reverse complement strand
TGCCCTCCCCCTACCCAGACCACATACCGATGATCAAGGACGAGTTACAGGGCAGGTTATTTATATAGACCATTTCGGTAATCTGGTCACCAACATCAAGAAAAACAACCTTCCCAGGAAACGCATCTCCATCGAGATAGCAGATCATACCATCCACGAATTGAGCAACTACTACTCCCAGGGAGAAGACCTGCTGGCTCTCCTGGGGAGCAGCGGCTACCTGGAGATATCGTTGAAGGATGGAAACGCCCATGAATTTCTCAATGCAGGAATAGGGGATGAAGTTAGAATATCCCCTGATTTCTAAAAGCTAAAGAGAGGAGAAGGGGAAAATGCCAACGCAGATCACTACGCTAAGCGAAAACACCGCCAGCCGAGGAACAGGCGTCCTTGCTGAATGGGGCCTCAGCATTTTGGTAGAAACAGACAGCCACAAAATTATTTTCGATACGGGGGCTAGCTTCTCTACAGCCAGCAATGTCGTCGAGATGGGAATAGATCTATCTCGGGTAGACAAGATCATTTTCAGCCATGGACATCTGGACCATACGGGAGGACTGCTCCCTTTGTTGAAATTAATAAGAAAACCGGTGGAAATAATTGCCCACCCTGACATATGGGATAATAAATACGTCAAGTCCCCAGGAGAAAAGGAAAGATACATAGGGGTTCCTTTCCGTAGAGAAGCAGCAGAGGGGTTGGGAGCGCACTTCAAACTGACTGCGGAGCCGCTATGGCTCAGCGAAAGCATCGTTACCAGCGGAGAGATTCCCATGCTCACAGATTATGAATCCATTGACTCCGTTCTTTACATCAAGGAGAATGACGACTTCAAACCCGATCCCTTGCGCGATGACCTAGCCCTTTTCATCAAATCTCAGGAGGGATTAATCGTAATTTTAGGGTGCGCTCACCGGGGGATCATCAACACTCTCAAACACGCCCAAAATATAACCGGCGTGGAGCCCATATACGCGGTAATTGGAGGAACACACCTCATGTCAGCCTCACCACAACGAATGGATTCCACCATAGCAGCCCTGCGAAACATGGGAATCCAGAGACTGGGCGTATCGCACTGTACCGGGCTGGCAGCCTCTGCTATACTGGCCCAAGCATTCGGAGATAAGTTCTTCTTCAACAATGCAGGAACTTCTCTATCCCTATAAAAATAGAAGAGGGAGCTCCTGAAGCGCCTTTGTTCCCGCACGCCTTCAAGGAACTAAGCTACGCCAATCAT
>JAGYOV010000212.1 GCA_018399375.1 Dehalococcoidia bacterium | reverse complement strand
CCCAGGAACTAAAGGAATACCAGAGAGAGATCTCGGAGCACTGGCACTTCTCTTCCAGTAACCTGGGCAAAGCTCTCGGCATTGAAGTGAAGCAGCCCTTTCTGGATAAAGAGTTCGTTCAATTTGCACTGGAGATGAGCCCTGAACTTAAGATAAGGGGGAAAATCGGAAAATACATACTGAGGAAGAGCTTTGAGCACTTGATGCCAGCGGATCTGATCTGGAGGAAAAAAGAGCCAATAGAACGCGGCTCGGGATCCACAGAGCTTCACCGCATCACCGGTGCCATGATTTCCGACGAAGAATTCCACCGGTCAAAAGAGGAAACGGGTATATCCTTTATTAACAATGAGCATTTGTTCTACTATCGCATCTATCGAGAAGTAGTGGGAGAAATTATTCCTGCCAGCGCAGGTACTCGTAAGTGCCCATGCTGTGGAGCGGAAATAGGCAAATACCACTGCTCCACCTGTGGTCTTTCCCTACCTCTCGCACATTTATAATCACTCATGATCACGACAAGAGAGAGGAACTCTTATCTACCGGTAAATTACGCAACATCAACTTCAAGATAGCAAGAGCACTTCCCTCATCCCTTTATCCGGATGGGGATGCCGGAAACCAGAAATAGCACTTCATCGGCATGGCGGGCCATGCACTGATTAGCTCTGCCCAAGCAGTCGCGGTAAAGGCGGCCCAACTCACTTTCAGGAACGAGCCCCAGCCCAACTTCGTTGGAAACCACGATGAAAGTGCCCTTATATTCATCGATGCAATCGATCAGATTACTCACCTCTTCCTCCAGGCGCCTCTCTATTTCAGAAGCCCTCTCATCGTATCTCGAGATAGCAGCATCTCTCCCTTCGTAGCGAGTCAACACATTGGATACCAGCAGCGTTAGGCAATCGAGAATAATCACTTCAGAATCAGCAAAGTGTCCTCTAAGTCTCTTGCCCACTTCGCTGCTCAACTCCAGAGTCCGCCATTGTTCAGGACGAGCTTTTCTGTGCTTCTCAATTCGCACAGCCATCTCAGCATCGAGAACCTCGGCAGTGGCCACAAATAGCACCTTTCCTCCTTTCTCCACAGCCATATCCTGCGCCAGCGAGCTCTTGCCACTGCGACCTCCACCAAGAAGAAAAATTAGTTTTTCAGCCATGCAAACATTTCCTCATCAAACAATATCCTGAAGGCATTCCTCTGGTTACATCACAGCATTGCTCCCATCCATCCAGCGCATCCGACTTTACCCGCTAC
>JAGYOV010000211.1 GCA_018399375.1 Dehalococcoidia bacterium | reverse complement strand
GCACCTGGATCACCATGGTCCAGATCACGAAATGCGCCGTTGCCCGTTACCTCAGTAATAGACCTGATAGTCTTGCCCCCAGGTCCAATAACTATACCAATCTTACTTGGGTCTATAGTTATATTGTACATTCTAGGCGCATAGGGACTGAGCTCTGCACGACTGCAGGGAATAGCCTGTGCCATTTTATCCAATATCTCCAGACGGGCTACGCGAGCCCGCTCCAGCGATTCACCCAGAATCTCATTATTCAGCCCCTTAAGCTTGATATCAAGTTGTAGGGCTGTGATACCTCTGGCAGTGCCAACTACCTTGAAGTCCATATCTCCACTGGCATCCTCTGTCCCCTCAATATCAGTCAGAATGACGCGCTCGCCTCCTTCTCCAGTAACCAGGCCCATGGCTATTCCCGCCGCTGGAGCCTTAATAGGTACGCCTGCATCCATCAGGGAAAGAGTTGAAGCACAAGCACTAGCCATAGAGCTACTGCCGTTAGAGCTAAGAACTTCAGAGACCAGCCGAATAGTATAAGGAAAATCCAACTCGCTGGGCAATATGGGTATAAGAGCTCTCTCTACCAGAGCTCCATGGCCTATCTCTCTTCTTCCAGGAGTTCCCATACGTTTTACTTCTCCCGTGGAGAAGGGAGGGAAATTATAGTGATGCATAAAACGCTTCGTTTCCGCCAACCCAATGCTATCCAGCATCTGTTCATCTCTAGAAGATCCCAGGGTTGCCACACTCAATACCTGCGTTTCACCGCGAGAAAATAACGCTGATCCATGAGTGCAAGGGAGAATGGCAACTTCACTGGATACAGGGCGTATTTCGTCAGCACGACGCCCATCTATATGCTGCCCTCTACTCAGGATTCTCTCACGCAACTTCACCTTTAGCAAGTTTTCGAAGACGCTGCTAACCTCATCCTCTGGAAAAGAATCGCTTAATTTCTGTTTCACACTGAGCCGCAAAGAATCCATCTCCCGATTACGCTGTTTTTTCTCCTTGCAGCCCAACACCATATCTAGCCCACTTTCAATCAAGCGGGCAACTTGTTCCACGAGCTCAGGAGAATTTTCCTTTACCACAAGCTTTTGCTTTTCAACAGCGCAGAACTGTTCCATGTCTTTCTGAAGATCGATGAGAGCCTGGTTAGCTTCATGACCAAATTCAATTGCTTCCAGCAACAGGCTCTCAGAGACTTCATTAGCTCCTGCTTCCACCATCACTATAGCCTCTCGCGTACTGGCAACAATGACATCAAA
>JAGYOV010000210.1 GCA_018399375.1 Dehalococcoidia bacterium | reverse complement strand
TCGAGACCTGTACGGCCTATAAAATCACCTTCCCACCGGTTTCTCGCTGAATTCCTCCGCTCAAGAAGGCAGGGCACTTCCCCGAGGACCACTGAATTCTACAGCGCCTGCCTGAGTCCGTTCGTAGACCACTATGATCTCACCTCCACTGACATTAACGCCTTCCTATCCAATCTCACCTGCAGAAACGGCCGTAATGCCTATTACCGTGCCATAAGGGCATTCTGTAACTGGATATACCGGCAGGGGTACATAAGGGATAATCCTATTGAGAAGGTGGACCCTCCCAGTATGACCAGGGTGATATTGCCCAGTCTGACACCTGAGTAGGTGGAACATCTCATCCAGTGTGCCGATAACATGAGGGATAAGACCATCGTGAGCCTCTTTGCCGACAGCGGTATAAGGCTGAACGAGCTTCTCCACATAAGGGAGTGCGATATCGACCTGGGGAAGATGACGGTCACTGTGTGGGGTAAGGGAGGCAAGCAGAGGCAGGCGCCGTTTACGGAGAGGAGCAGAAGGCTGCTTGAAGAGGTGATGAGGGACAATGGGGCAGGGATGAAGAATATATGGGCACTGAACAGGCGTGGCGTACAGATAATGCTGTACCGCCTGCAGAAAAGGACTGGCCTACCCTCAAGTCCACACACCTTCAGGAGGACTTTCGCCTCGAACCTGCACCGGCAAGGGTTGGACATTGAGCACATAATGAGGCTTGGTGGATGGGAGAGTCTGGATATGGTGGTGAGGTATACGAGGAGTGTGAGGTTTGAGGAGAGCTTGAGGGTGTAAAGGGGAGATGGAAAAATAAGGGATGATTGCTTCTGCCAGTTTAAGCCACGCATGTAGAAGAAAGAGTTGTTTCGCGCATATCTCACGTATTGACATCTTTTTCAGATAGGCTTACTCTATTTAGCATAAGTAACAGTAGTGGAAAGAGTGCTCTGGAAATTTCTATGGCTGGGAAATCATCGGAGACAGTAAAATGTGGGTAAAAGAAGAACAACAGAATAAAGATCCAGTAGAGTCTGAAATTCGTTATAGGCGACTGTTCGAAGCCGCAAAAGAAGGGATACTGGTCATTAATGCAGAGAGTGGGGAAATAGAAGATATTAACCCCTATTTGCTGGATCTGCTGGGGTACTCCAAGCTAGAGGTGTTAGGAAAGCAAGTCTGGCAGCTTGGCGTCTTCAAAGACAAGCTGCGTAGTCAGGAATCTTTCTGTGAGTTGCAAAAAACGGGATATGTCCGCTATGAAGATTTGC
>JAGYOV010000021.1 GCA_018399375.1 Dehalococcoidia bacterium | reverse complement strand
TTCTGTATCCAAGTTGTGCTCATTTTCTCCGAGGAATCTTTGTGCATTATACTATCTCTGCCTTGAAAACTGAACGGCAAATTATCCCTAGCCCTGTCTTCATGCAGAAGAGCCAACCATTTTTAAGAAATAGCTGTGTACTCTTGGGTCATCGGTAAATTCAGGGTGAAATGCAGTGGCCAGTAATTTCCCTTGCCTGGCAGATACGGCTATCCCATTTGGTAACCTTGCCAGTATTTCCACCTGGAGCCCAGCCCTTTCAATAAAAGGAGCTCGAATGAAAATGCAGGGAAATGGCTTGTCTCCTAGAGGAGAAATCGTCAGATTGGATTCAAAGCTATCTATCTGGCTCCCAAAAGCATTGCGCTTGACTACCATATCCATAACATTCAGGCTTTTCATACCGTTGTAAATTCCTTTGGCCAGGCAAATCATACCGGCACATGTTCCCCAGATGGGAATTCCTGACCGTGCCATTTCCTTCAAGGGAACAGCCAAGTTGAAGTTATGCATCAGTTTGAGAATGGTAGTGCTCTCACCTCCGGGCATCACGAGGCCATCTAGTTTGCCAAGTTGCTCGGGTAAGCGGACTGGAACAGCTGTAACTCCCAGCCTCTGCAGGATATGTATGTGATCTATAAATGAGCCCTGTAGTGCCAAAACACCGATTCTAATATCTCTTCTCCTTTTGCACAAAGCTAGAATTCTTTATAGTTTGCGCTTGAACTTATGAAGCTGATCTTGCCTTTTTGCTTGATTTCCCAAAAAACATTTTGCTATTCTTCAAAGCCCAGCTTATTTAGCGCCATTTGGGTAGGGATGGGGTATTCTCCATTTAGGCACGCAAGGCAAAAAACGTCTTTAGGCAATTCCGTAGCGCGAATTAAACCATCGAGGCTGAGGTACCCAAGAGAATCGACACCCAGATGTTCTCTTATTTGAGGAATGGACTTTTGAGCAGCGATGAGCTCCCATTTGCTGGCTATATCTACTCCCAGGAAGCAAGGATGGCGAAGAGGAGGAGCACAGATACGGAGGTGAATTTCGCTGGCGCCGTTTTCCCTTAGTAAATCAACCACGCGCGGAGTAGTTGTTCCCCGAACGATGCTATCATCGACGACCACCAATCGCTTTCCTGAAATTATCCGGGTAAGGGGATTGAATTTCATCTGGACTCCCAGATCTCTCAGTCTCTGATCGGGCTGGATAAAGGTGCGTCCGACATAGCGATTTTTCAGCAACCCTTCGCAATAGGGGATTCCCGAAGACTGTGAATAACCAATAGCGGCTGCAGTGGCTGAATCGGGGACGCCTATGACCAGATCAGCATCAACGGGATGTTCCTGAGCCAGCATTACTCCCATAGATTCTCTGGTTTTGTAAACCAGTTTACCTGCGATGATGCTATCGGGCCGGGCAAAGTACACGTATTCAAAGATACACAGTGCCATGCGTTTTATTTTTTGCTTGAGGGAATTCTTGCCAGTATCATCGATTACGACGATTTCGCCGGGGTCGATCTCCCCGACGAATAGGGCGCCTACCTGATCCATAGCGCAGCTTTCTGAGGCAATTATCCATCCTCCGTTAATGGTGCCAAGGCAAAGGGGGCGTGTGCCCATAGGGTCTCGCACTCCCATGAGTTTATCTCCGCTCATGATGGTCATGGAGTAAGCTCCATCAATGCGCCGCATGGCATATCTTACTCTCTCCTCCATGCTACCACCGGGAGAGGAAAGTATAAGGTTACCAATGACTTCGGAATCGCTGGAAGTATGGAAATCGTAACCAAGTTTACTTAATTCATTGCGCAGGGGTGCGGAGTTGATGACGTTGCCGTTAATTGCCAGTGCCAGTGTTGAACTTCCTGAACTTACGGTGATTGGTTGGGCGTTGAATGGGCTGTTCGATCCTGACGTTGAGTATTGATTGTGCCCGATGCTAATATGCCCTTTAAGCTGGTTGAGTTCATCTTCTGTGAATATCTGAGAAACCAGCCCGGATCCCGTATGTTTTCTTATGCTGTGCCCATCACTTACAGCAATGCCACTGCTTTCCTGCCCCCGATGTTGGAGACTGAAGAGAGAGAAAAAAGTGGTTTGGCTTATGTCCGTTTCATGGGAAAATATGCCAACAACAGCGCAGCTTTCATTCATCAGAGAATGCTCCTTGGCTGACAGCCCTGATGGCTAATGAACAGCTTTGGGTTTCCCTGCAACAGATGTTCCTTAACGGCCGTAGGCTGCTTGTAAATTGAGCTATTTCCCAATAGAGAGAAGATTCCTTGTATTTTATCCTTTGTTTTCCCTATGCGGTATTGTTATTGAACCGGTTCGTCATGGGCAATCTCCTGTCCTTCCCGAAAGATCTGGGAGTTATTTTGATCCCAGGAGGTGCTTGGCGGCGTTTGTATTCGCTGCTATCTACAAGGTGCGCAGCTCGCTGCACCACCATTGAGTCAAACCCCATAGCAACAATTTGTTCTACACTCTTATCCTCTTCAACGTAGGCAGTTAAAATAGGGTCAAGCATCTCGTATGGTGGCAAGGAATCAACGTCTTTTTGATCTGGCCGTAATTCAGCTGAAGGTGGTTTGCTTATAATAGTGGAGGGGATCAATTCCGAACCTGCCATCGAGTTACGATATCTTGACAGCTGATAGACCATCGTCTTGGATACGTCTTTTATTACTGCGAAGCCACCAGCCATATCTCCATAGAGAGTAGTATAGCCAGTAGCGATTTCGCTCTTATTGCCCGTTGTTAGAACGAGCCAACCGAACTTGTTGGATAGCGCCATGAGGATATTCCCCCTTATGCGGGCCTGAATATTTTCCTCCGCAGTACCTGGTTCCATGCCGGCAAATTCTCCAGATAGCATCTCAAGATAGGCCTGGAAGACTTTTTCAATGGGAATAGTCAACAGCTTTATGCTCAGGTTCTGGGCTAATAAACAGGCATCAGACGTACTGGACTTAGAAGTATACCTTGAAGGCATTGCCACACCGATTACGTTTGTGTCGCCGAGGGCATCAACTGCGATGGCAGCTACCAGCGCAGAATCAGCTCCTCCAGAGAGCCCAATTATAACCTTACTAAAACCATTTTTGCGTACGTAGTCATGAGTGCCCAGTACTAGCGCGTCATATATTTCTCCAGGAAGCCCTCGTACTTGAAATTGCCTGTTGGGCAGTGGTATTTTGGGCTCAACTGAAGGCACTTCGGATACTATAATTTTGGGGTTGCTCCACTCTCGCTCATTCAGCAGTGGCATTTCATTTCTCCACCTGGGATCATGGAGGCGCGTGCGAAAGACTGACTCGACATCGAGGTCGGCAACTATGAAATCTTCCTCGAATTGTTTTCCTCTTGCTATTAATCTTCCTTTCTCGTCGTGTATCATGCTATTGCCATCAAAAACCAGTTCATCCTGTCCCCCCACGAGATTGTTGTGTGCCACGATAGCCACGTTATCTGAAGCGCGGGCCCCCATCATTCTTTCTCTAGCATCTCCTTTACCAAAGTGGTAGGGAGAAGAGCTTATATTTATTATGATCTCAGCTCCGGAATGCGCCTGTACTGTAGCTGGCCCCACTTCATGCCAGATATCCTCGCAGATGTTGATGCCAATACCAACGCCGGCAATAATATAAACAGGGCATTCGCTGCCAGCCTTGAAGTAACGGTTCTCATCGAAGACGCCATAATTGGGCAGGTATATTTTATGGTATACGCCTATGAGCTTGCCGTTGTGAATTAGTGCTGCCGCATTATAGATATCTTCTCTGGCATCAACGAAACCAACTACTATTGTAATATTCGAGGCTTTGTCAATTATCTTCTTCAGATAATTGAGGTTCTCTTCAATGAACTGCGGCTTGAAGAGAAGGTCTTCCGGGGGATATCCACAGATGGCGAGCTCAGGGAAGGTTAAAAGATCGATGCCAAGAGATCTGGCCCTGTCGGCGTCCTTTAGTATCCTTCGCAAATTGCCTTCAAAATCCCCTACAGTGGGATTGATCTGAGCCATTCCAATTCGCAATCTGTGCATGTTAGTCCTTTACTGTATGGCAGAATACAAATTTCTTACATTTCTTATCTTACAAAGTGGGCAGGTATTTATCGATCTCATATTCGGTCACCTGAGTTCGATACTGATCCCACTCGATCTTCTTGTTCTTGATGAAGGCCTCAAAGAGATGATCTCCCAAAACTTTACGCACAAGGTCGCTTTTTTCTGTTAGTTGAATAGCTTCCAGGAGGCTAGAGGGCAAAGTTTCTATTCCTCTTTCCTGCCGTTCTTTCTCGCTCATATTATAAACATTTTCTTCTAGGGGATCGGGGAGATCATATTTCTTCTCCATGCCTTCTAATCCAGCTGCCAGCAACACGCTAAATGCGAGGTAGGGGTTACAGGCGGGATCTGGAGAGCGGAGTTCTACCCTGGTAGCGTTTTCTCTGCCTGGTTTGTAACCAGGGACTCGTATCAGATCAGCCCTGTTGCGCCGTGCCCAAGAAATATATACAGGAGCTTCATATCCGGGGACCAGCCTTTTGTAGGAATTGACCCACTGGTTGGTGACAGCGGTAATCTCTGGCGCATGTTTCATCAAACCAGCTATATAATATTTAGCTATCTGCGAGAGGTTATATGGAGAATTTTCATCAAAGAAGGCATTTCTCCCATTTTGGAAGAGAGATTGATGTACATGCATACCACTGCCGTTAATGCCATAGATGGGTTTGGGCATGAAGGTAGCGTGTATGTTGTGGCTCAGGGCGATTTGTTTGACCACCAGCCGGTAGGTCATTACATTATCAGCCATGGTGAGAGCATCTGCGTAGCGCATGTCTATTTCGTGTTGGCTGGGGGCGGCTTCGTGATGTGAGTACTCAACGCCAATACCCATCTTCTCCAGGGCGATGACAGTTTCTCGCCTCAGATCGATGGCGGCATCCTGGGTGGTCATGTCAAAGTAGCCTCCCTGATCCAGTAGAACGGTTCCTTTCGCATCCTGGAAGTAAAAATACTCTAGCTCAGGGCCTACATAAAAAGTGTAACCCATGTTGGTAGCCCGTTTAAGATTTTTCTTCAGGATATATCTGGGATCACCCTGAAATGGTTCTCCTCCCGGCAACATAATATCGCAGAACATTCGAGCAACTGCATTTTGCCGGTGTATCCAGGGAAGTATCTGAAAAGTATCAGGGTCGGGCAGAGCGATCATATCGCTCTCATCAATGCGGGCAAATCCTTCGATTGAGGAGCCGTCAAAACCCATCCCCTCATCTAGGGCGCCTTCCAGTTCTTTCACCGTGATAGTAAAGCTCTTGAGCATACCGAGAATGTCCGTGAACCACAGCTTGATAAATTTGATATCATTATCCGTGGTCATCCTCAGAACGCGCTCAATGCCTTGTTTCCTGTCGATGTTATCTTCTCTCTCAGTCATGTCTTTTCCTTCGCTCTTACCTGTCATCTTTCAGGATGTCTCGTTATAGAGCTTTCTAATTTTCTCTTAGATTCGTGAATCGGCCAGCTATATTTTACTCCCTGTGGTAGCAAGTATAAAGATCTGGGTGATAAAATGCTTCGCTTCATAATTCTGCTATATCCGTACAGGGATTCCTTTTTCTGCCAGGAATAACTTAATTTCGCGGACGGTGTGAATTCCGTAGTGGAAGATGCTGGCGGCGAGGACAGCATCAGCTTTGCCAAACATGAGAGCCCTGTACATATCTTCGGGAGTACCAGCTCCTCCGCTGGCGATAACAGGAACGGTAACGGCTTCGGAGATAGCACGAGTTAGAACGTTATCATACCCCAGGCGATGTCCATCGGCGTCCATGCTGGTAAGCAATATTTCTCCTGCGCCCAGATCCACCGCTTGTTTTGCCCAGGCGATGGCATCTAGCCCCGTTGCTCGCTGTCCGCTGTGGATATAAACTTCCCATCGTGGCTCCCCATTAGTATCTATTCTTCTGACGTCAATAGCGACCACGATACATTGACTGCCAAACTTGCTGGCTCCTTCCTTAATTAGCGAAGGATTCAGAACCGCAGCGGTATTTATTGATACCTTGTCTGCTCCAGACATTAGTACACGTCGTATGCTATCGGTATTATAAATTCCACCCCCAGCAGTAACAGGTATAAAGACCTCTCTGGCAATGCACTCAATAACCCCTGCTAATGGTTCGTGTTTTTCTGAAGTAGCAGTTATATCTAGTAAAATCAGCTCATCGGCGCCATCTTTATAGTAAGAATTTGCAAGATCTACCGGGTTACCAGCATCTCCTAAGTGGGTGAAACTTGTCCCTTTTACTACCCGACCATCTTTTATATCAAGGCAGGGAATAATTCTTTTAGTTAACATTCTACATCATTGTTTGCTACAAGCAAGCTTAAGGAAGTTTTGGTACAGCTTGAGGCCATATTCTCCACTCTTTTCAGGATGGAATTGTGTTGCTATCAGATTTTCTCTAGCTATTATGCTACATATGGGGGTACCATATTCAGTTTCACCAATACAAAGAGATTTATCGCCCGATTCTATATAGTAACTGTGGACAAAGTAGAAGTTTGCCCTATCCGGTATGTCTGTGAACACCTCATGGGGATGCAACTGCTTAACCTGGTTCCATCCCATATGTGGAATTTTCAGTCCCAAAGAGAACTTTCGCACGCGGCCAGGGAAAATGCCAAGGCACTTGTGCCATCCTCCTTCTTCGGCAACATCGAACAGGACTTGCAATCCAATGCAGACGCCCAAGAGAGGGCGACCATCTCTTATAAGTTGGCGTATCAGGTTATCTAGCCCCATCGCCCTGAGATTTTTCATGGTCTCGGCGGCGGCACCAACGCCAGGCAAAATGACGGCCTTGGCCTTGGCTATTTCATCTGGTTTGCAGGTTACCTCTGGATGGTAACCAAGGCTGGCGATGGCATTAACCACGCTACGCAGGTTGCCTGCACCATAATCAACAATGGCAATCACTTCGCCTTCATGATATTTCAGCATACGATAAATATTTGGAAGGGTTACGTTTGTCTGTGTCGGCTAGCGGCAACCAACTTACCGTTAACTACAGGGTAATATATCTTATCCCCCTAGGTAAGTCAATGTGTCTCTGTTGTACGGCCACGTTTATATTTGACATCGATTCCCTGCTTTATAGCCTGCATGCCATACTTTTGACGAATTTGGTCAGTAGCCTGATCTAGTCGCAATAGCCTGTCCGTTTTGGTGTCAAGGAGATGAAACTGTTCTCCTTGGCCAACCAAAAGTGAGGTGCTGATCCCTATGAGCCGGATAGGTTTGCCACCTTGGGGAAGAGCTTTGTTGAGTAATCCTACCGCGGTAAGGAATATAAGTTGGTTGGCGTTGCATGCTTCTCTCAGGGTAACTTGTCGCGTAATCGTTTCAAAATTACAGTATCTCAACTTTATAGTTATGCACTTTGCTCTTCGGTTCTGAAGGCGGAGATTCTCTCCCACTATCTGGCATAGATGGCGGAGAGTATTTTCAATTAAGTGGCGATCTGAGGTATCTCTGGAGAAAGTAATCTCCTTGCTGACAGACTTGGGCTCTCCCAGCACCATAACTCTCCGCTCATCAATACCATTGGCATGCTGGAGGAGCATCGTTCCAGAGAGTCCGAGGTGATTCCTTGCTGTTGCTGCAGGCAAGAGAGCCAACTCTCCTATGGTATTAATGCCCATTTTATGTAATCTTTCTTCAGTCTTGCTGCCTATTCCCGGCAGTTTTCTTATAGGCAGTGGCCATAGAAAATCCCGTTCTTTTCCGGGAGCTATTTCAAGTAATCCATCGGGCTTGCATGAACCTGATGCAACCTTGGCTACCACTTTGCATGCGGCAATGCCCACTGATGCGGTTACATCGAGTTCCCTTGCAATGAGACTTTTTATCTGCAGTGCCATCTCACGGGGTGCACCATATATACCTTCACAACCTGTAGCGTCAAGGTATGCTTCATCGATCCCCAGTGGCTCGATTTCGGGGGAGAAAGATGTCAGTATATTCATGAATTTCGCTGAAAACTCTCTGTACTTGGGGAAGTCAGGCTGAAGGAATGTAGCGTGAGGACAAAGGCGCCGGGCCTGTGATGAAACCATCCCTGCACGCATACCGAAGGAGCGCGCCTCATAAGAAGCAGAAGTTACTACCCCCCGACTTTCAGGCAATCCTCCTACAATAACCACCTGTCCTTTGAGTTCCGGAGCAGTAGCCTGTTCAACAGAGGCAAAGAAAGCATCTAGGTCAACGTGAACGATACAGCGAGCCACACTTTAATTAATTGACGATTGAATTTGGTTATTGCCCCTGTAGAGATATTTTGTCAGGATCATTGCTCTTGCTCCCTTGACAACAGGGGCTTGTGCTGAATGGAATTGATCTGATTGCGCAGTTTCTCTGCTACAACTCTGGCAGCTTGAGAAAAATTATTTTCTCTAGAGGCGTAAATAATTTGGCGAGACACATTTATAACTGCTTTTTCTCCCCTCGAATCTACTCCATACTCGATCGCCGCAGCCAGATCTCCCCCTTGCGCTCCTATGCCTGGTATCAGCAGGGGCATTTCAGGACAGATGGAGCGAATTCTCTTTAACTCTTCAGGGTAAGTGGCTCCCATTACAAGGCCGATGTTGTCATAGTAATTCCATTCCTTGGCTTTTCGTGCTACAACTTCGTAAAGCGGCGTGCCATTGGCGAGAGCAAGGTCTTGAAAATCCCGCGCACCTTTGTTTGATGTGCGACACAGAATAAAAATCCCTTTATCTCTATATTCAATGAATGGTTCTACGGAGTCCATGCCAAGATAGGGACTAACTGTAACAGCATCAAAGTTGAAGGTTTGGAAAAGGGCTCTGGCGTAGGCCTTGGCGGTGTTGCCAATGTCGCCGCGCTTGGCATCTCCAATGATGGGGATGGAAGAGGGAATAAAATTAATGGTTTTCTCCAGAGCCACAAGCCCCTGGATGCCCTGAGCTTCATAGAAGGCCAAATTGAGCTTGTAGGCACATGCCAAATCGTAGGTAGCATTTATTATGGCTTTGTTGAAATCTGTGATATTTATGGATGGCATAAGTTCAGGATTTGGATCAAGACCAATGCAAAGCAAGCTTTTGTTTTTTCTACTGGTGTCGAGTAATTTGTTTATAAAGTTCATTGCCTGCATAATAACAGAGAGGGAGATGAAGTTAAAGTTGGATGGCTATGAATTACGCTCGGTCGTTAGAGTATCTCAACAGCTTTCTTAACTATGAGAACGTTCTCGGAACACCATACATTGCAAGTATAGGCAGCCTGGAACATATGGAGAGGTTGCTTGAGAAAATCGGGAAACCGCATCTTGCAGCCAAGACGGTTCATATAGCGGGGACTAATGGTAAGGGGAGCGTGGCTGCTATGATAGCACAGGTTCTCTCCGAATCAGGGTATAGAACTGGATTGTACACCTCCCCTCATCTACATTCTATAAGGGAAAGGATTATAGTGGGAGGGGTTTTGATATCAGAGAAAGAATTTGCTGGGCTGCTGGCTGATTTAAGGCCTCACTTTGAGCAGGTAGAGCAAAGGAAGGTGAGCTTCTTCGAAGCGTTGACTGTGTTGGCTTTCACGTATTTTGCCCGGAAAGAGGTCGACTTTCAAGTACTAGAGACGGGGTTGGGGGGGCGCCTTGATGCTACCAATGTGACCTATCCAGAGGTCTGCGTTGTTACTGCAATTAGCCGTGACCATACAGGGGTTCTTGGTGATAGATTGGAGGATATAGCCTATGAAAAAGCTGGCATTATCAAGGCGGGGACAAGTGTAGTAGCTTCCCCCCAGCCACGAGAGGCAGCCGAAATTATACAGCATGTTTGTCTACAACGGGGAGCGAAGTTGGTTCAAGTGGGCAAAGAGGTTGCCTATCATAAAATAAACTCTAACCTATCGGGGCAAACGTTCTTAGTTGAAGGTATGAGGGGAAAATATTATGTTACCATTCCACTTTTGGGCAATTATCAAGGTGAAAATATGGCAGCTGCGGTAGCTGCTCTGGAACTTCTTGCTATGGGGGGATATGACATATCATCTGCTGATATCGTTCGAGGGATGTCACATGTCAAATGGCCAGCAAGATTTCAGATCCTCCGGTATCATCCACTGGTTCTGGTTGACGGAGCACATAATGTAGCGTCTATGGGAAAGTTGGTTGACAGCATTAAAAACTGTTTGTCCTATGATCAAGCCTTTCTCATTACAGGGATGACAGGAGACAAAGATATCTCCGGCATTATAAGAGAGATGATTGCTCTTACCTCTCGAGTCACCGTTACCCGCTCCTCTCATCCACGAGCGGCTACCATTCGTAGAATAGCTGAAGAGTTTTCCAAATGTGGAAT
>JAGYOV010000209.1 GCA_018399375.1 Dehalococcoidia bacterium | reverse complement strand
GGTGGACAAGGTGCGGTAGTTGCCGCGAACATTTTGGCTGACGCCGCAGCGAAAGCTGGATTGCAGTCCCAGTCCTTTGCTGCATATGGAGCTGAGAGGCGAGGAGGGAAGGTCGAGAGTTATGTTCGGATTTCTGAGAAAGCAGTTCTTATTCATGCCAAAGTGTATCAGCCTGACTACATAGTAATTATGAGCGAAAGCCTAGTTAAGGAAACTGGTGTCATATCGGCGGCTAAAGAATGCCAGAAAGTATTGATTAATAGTCCGAACTCATCTGAAACTTTTTCTTCGCTGGGAAATTCTGAAATAGTAGCTGTTGACGCGGATTATATTGCTAGAGAGAAAGGAGTATTGTTACCTGATGGCACCCCGGTCATTAATACTACCGTGCTGGGTGCTCTGGTGGGAATGTTACCTCTGGTTGACATTGATAGCCTGATAAAATCGATTAGGGGAGGAAAGGTTCCTGTTCCTGAGAGAAATGTGGATGCTGCTAAGGAAGCTTACCATATTGTAACATCGGGGAAAATGGTTACTGCCTGGGGAGAGAAAGAGTCTTCTGAGATTTCTATTAAGCCTTATCCAATGTACAGAGAGAAAATGTCCCCCTGTGAGGTTGACTGTCCTGCAGGCCATGCCATACGAAAAACTATTTCTCTGGTCCAAGAAAATCGATTTGAAGATGCTCTGGAAAATATAAAGGCTGAGAATCCATTTCCAGGTGTTTGTGGGCGTGTATGTTTCCATCCCTGTGAAGCAAGGTGTAATCGGAATGAATATGATGAAGGGATAGCTATTAGTGCTCTAGAAAGGGCAGTATTTGATCATGCAGATGCGAATAAGGTAGAAAAGCCTACAAGGAAGCAGAGAACCACTAAGACAGTTGCTATAATAGGTGCTGGCCCTGCAGGGCTTACGTGCGCCTATTTCTCAACTATAGCAGGACATGATGTTACCATATTTGAGGCCTTGCCGTTCCCTGGAGGAACTCCCCGGATAGCTATCCCTGATTATCGCCTTCCGGCAAAAGTGATTGATAAGGAAATAGAGCAGATTATTGAACTGGGTATTACATTAAAGACGAACACAACTGTTGGTCGGGATATCACCTTTAGCGATATCATAAAAGGATACGATGCGTGTTTTATCGGAACTGGCGCGCATCAGTCCAATAAGCTAAATATCCCTGGAGAGGATGGCAAGGGAGTAATTCCCGGGCTGGATTTCTTGAAGGCGGTTAAGCTGGGGAAGGAAACTTACTCCAGCGCAAGA
>JAGYOV010000208.1 GCA_018399375.1 Dehalococcoidia bacterium | reverse complement strand
CATAGATCGCCTCGCTGGCCGCCATAGCGGCAGCGGACCCACCACTGCTGCCACCCGGGACGCGCTCTACATCCCAGGGGTTGCGGGAAGGGAAGAAAGCGGAGTGCTCTGTCGAAGACCCCATGGCGAACTCATCCATGTTCGTCTTGCCCAGTATCACCGCTCCGTGCGCTTTGAGCTTCTCTACCACGGTAGCATCATAAGGTGGAACGAAATTCTCCAGCATTTTCGATGAGCAGGTAGTCCTTATTCCCCGGGTGCAAAGCACATCTTTCACCAGCACAGGTATTCCCGTCAGGGGAACGATATCGCCACTGCCTATTCGCTTATCCGCCTGGCGGGCCTGCTCCAGAGCTACATCTTCGGCAACGGTCACGCAGGCATGGATTGTATCTTCCACCTGGTTAATGCGTTGCAACAGGGCCATAGTAAGCTCGGTAGAAGACACCTTTCTCTGCCGAAGGAGCTCATGTGCCTCGTGAATAGTTAGTTGACATAATTCATTAGCCTGCATTTTCACGACCTTTCTGCAACGCATCTTGCTTCATACTTTTAACCCTGCCCGCACTGAAGAAGTTACTCTTCTCCATTTTTATCAGCGGCAAACAAACAGCCCAGCTCTCAGCTCATCCAAGAAGAGTTCAGCGGAAGATTCCCTGGCAACTCATTCCAGTATAGCTTTAACCTTGAAGAAACCTTCTTCCTTTCTCGGCGCATTGGCCAGAATTTCATCCCGGGGAAATGAATGGGCAACTTCATCTTCGCGAAAAACGTTCTGCAGGGGAATAGCGTGAGTTGCCGGTGCCACATCTGCCGTATCCAACTCGTTGAGCGTCTCAAAGTTCTCGAGAATATCGGATAGCTGGGAACCGAACCTGTCTACCTCTTCCGGGCTCAGTCTCAGACGGGCCAGCCACGCTATATGTTCTACCTGCTCGCGGTTAAGCTTCATATCAGCTAGAGGGAAATTATAACACCACTTTCTACGGACAACAATTCACGACAGCACAGGGAAAACGCACTCTCCCAGCTATAACTTCATCGCTGCTCCGTGAAGAGCACACTACAAATTACGATTTTCGGATCATCCCGCTGCTTCTCAGGGAACGCCGAATATTCTTCGTGCTAGGACAAGAACAAGATCATGATCGATACGATGAGGGCATATATGGCAATGGCCTCACAAAAGGCAATGGCCAGAATCATATTGGTCATTATGGCACCCCTGGCTTCCGGATTTCTCCCCAGAGCCTCCATGGCTCCTTTCCCCAGCATA
>JAGYOV010000207.1 GCA_018399375.1 Dehalococcoidia bacterium | reverse complement strand
AGAAATAGCTCATGTCCCTCAGCTATCACAATGGATGGTCGGGGTGAGAGGATTTGAACCTCCGACCTCATGGTCCCAAACCATGCGCGCTAGCCACTGCGCCACACCCCGCTGGATGAAGTATAGTCTAGCTAATTTGGTGAGGTCAAAAAGGATCACTTGCAGTTGGGACAAACATCGAAGAAATCTGAGGGCAGGTTACAAGTCTTACGAATATATTCCAACTGAGCCTCTGGAGCCCAATAGTTGCCACAAACCTGGCACTTCTTCAACTTAAAGACCCTATCCCATATAGTCCTGGTATCCTTTGTCTCTTGCAGCTTGATGAAATTGGTAGGGCAAATATAGGCACAGCTGCCACATCCAATGCACTTATCCATAGAAGCTTCAACAAACGTCTCTTTCACATCACGGTTCAGACCTCTGTCAACGAGTCTCAGCGCTCCTGCACCCACGATCTCCTGGCACGTCCTCACGCACAGCCCACAAAGAATGCATCCTTCGGCATCAAGTTTCACCCTTGGCTCTTCAATCCCCACTTCTCGAGCCAGGCTACGTATAACTTCGGAACCAGGGCTCTTCGCCAGCAACAACTCTACCGCCAGCATCCGTGCCTCAAGGGCCTTTTCAGAATTAGTCCTGACCTCCATGCCCTGCTTAACGGGACAATTGCATGCTGTTGTCAAGCTAGATACGCCATCATTTATCACTTCAACAGTGCAAACCCTGCAAGACCCAAAAGGAGTGAGATTTTCATGGTAACACAGCGTAGGTATGGCAATGTTGAGTTTATCGGCCGCTCTCAGTATAGTATTGCCTTCTTCTACCTCAACCTTTTGTCCATCTATAATTAACTCTACCATTTGTTACCTTATCTTTCCCTGCAATCAATAAATTCTTTTATTCACCTTCCTGCCACAACATCACACGATAGCATCTGAGGCAGCGGCTTGCTTCTTTCTGAGCCGCCTCACGAGTGAGGCATTCCTCGACCTCGGGGAAACCAGGTATCCTTTCATCCACCGATATAGACTTCGGGATCTGTGATTCCATATTTACAGCAGACACTGCCCCTCTCTGAAGTGAAAGACCTCCGTTCTGCCCTGCACGAATTCCATCCGCATCTACATCATGAAGCTCCTGCCCCTCTCCCTTCAAATACCGATCAATGCTGCGAGCTGCACGGTTGCCAGCTTCCACAGCTTCGATCAAAATAGCAGGGCCAGTTACACAATCACCGGCAGAAAAAACCCCCTTTTCATTCGACTGGTACGTTGCG
>JAGYOV010000206.1 GCA_018399375.1 Dehalococcoidia bacterium | reverse complement strand
GCCATGTTGGGGCTCACCGGAGAATGTATTAGAGAGCTAAATCCAGGTGGCCTGGTGCGAGTGAACGGAGAAATATGGAAAGCGGTCTCCAGTTGCGGCGTCGTCGCCGAGGGAGCAGAGGTTACAATTGAAAATCTACAGGGCCTCACGCTCACCGTAAGAACTCGAACTGAAGAATATTGATAGATTACATTATGTCAACTATATCGCCGTACACTCTTTCAAGAGACGTATACCGGCCCCTTACTCCTCCATGGCTCAACTCCAGGTAACGGAGCTCGCGAGCAGCAAAATAATAAAATAGTGAGCAGCTAAAATGCAGATTACAAAAAGGGAAATCGTTTTCGAGGGCAATCATCTAAAATTCATAAACAAGCATGCCATAACCAGCAGTGGAGAGAACTACGTCTGGGAAACTATCGAGAGGAAAAACATCTACAATGGAAGAGCGGTAATAATCGTTCCTCTGACCGAGGAAAGAGAGTTGATCCTGGAGAGAAACTGGCGGGCTCCACTGGAATCCTTCGTTATCCAGTTCCCCGCCGGCCTCTGTGATAAAGAGAACGAAACTGAAGAGGATGTCGCCAGAAGGGAGCTACTGGAGGAGACAGGTTACATAGCAGGTAAGCTCATCCCCGTTATTACTACATCGCTTTGTCCCGCTACGGTTTCTACCATCGGCGCCCATTTCTTCGCTCCTGATGTTAAATTTTCAGGAAGAGCAACTCTAGAAACCATCGAAGAGATCGAGGTCATAAAGGTTGCCCTTGGCGACCTGGATAGTTTTTTCCTGGACCTCCCTGAAGGAACACAGCTGGATCTCAGAGTTCCGGGCGTACTCTGGATTATGGCGCAGAAGAAGCTAATTTAGCTCACTTTTTCTCACTTCATCGAGGAGCAAATTCCTCAAGTGGTCCAGTTTAATACTGTAGGATTCTACCGGTAGGCCCATCCAATCAGAGAACTCCAGGATCTTCTCCGGCTCGTTCTCCATAACTCCGTCATAATATCCCACCGCATCGAGCATTATTGCTCCTCCCGTATGCTGGGGGAAGTTCTCGTTTGCTCTGCCCTTGTCCCAGTCCCGGTACACGTAACGGCGGTACTTCATCCATCCGGGCGTAAGCCAGTAAATATCTCTCCCTGCGCTTATTTTCTCCCTTTCTTCCTCACTGGCCAGCATATCCATGCAATGAGTGGCTTTTATCCTGGAAATGGTAATTCCTGGCTCCTCCTGCTCCCTGATAATATCATCGATTCCGCGGTATGGATTATCGACATC
>JAGYOV010000205.1 GCA_018399375.1 Dehalococcoidia bacterium | reverse complement strand
CTGCTTCTCATCATAGTAACGCGCAGAGTAACCGCAGAGTTAAAAACAGATCTCGAAAGGGGAGGCAATATCGGCAAAATACTTATCAACAGGCTTATTTTCGACCAACCATTTCTGGGAGGAAAAGAAAACTAAGCATTCTTTCAAGTTATTCCTATAATTATCACAGAGATCTTTTTTGTTTTAATCGATGGTTTGAGGAGATGTTGCGATGAAGTTGCTAACCTGCAACCGCTGCACTGGAAAAATGATGCCCCCAGCCGGGATGGGCGGATTATCTGCAGGATAGAGGCATGGGGAACGAGCAACGTCCAGAGACACCACGAGGTTCAGATGGATATAACATTGCCACAATGAGGACATCGGATCCTGTTTCCGCGAAACCCCGGGGGTAGTCTCAGCTTGGTACCGCACTTACAATCTACCGTCCTGTATTTATTCGCCTTCCACAGTGCATTCGAGGCCTCCCGTCTGCGCCATATTTCATCATTCCCTCTTTCTGAGGACGCCGGCCGCAGTGGAAGCGCTCCGGTAGTAGAGAGAGCAGAGACTGGCATAATTCCTCTTCCATCTTTCTGATGGACTTCTTGATAAGCCCGCTCATATTCCGAGGGAGAAGCGTTTCCCATAGCGCGGAGAATGCTTATCCTCTCCGATATAGGAGGATGAGTACTGGAAAGATCACTAGCCGCCATGCCTTTTTTGCGGAAGGGATTAACGATATACATAGGAGCTGTGGCCTTATTGGCCGATTTCAACTGACCTGTGGAGGTCCCCAACTTTTCCAGTGCAGATGCCAGGCCCTCGGGATATCGAGTATAAAGAGCAGAAGAAGCATCAGCGATGTATTCCCTTTTACGGGAGACGGCAAAGTAAATTAGCTGGGCAGCGATCGGCGCCAGTATCATCAGTACAAGAGCCACGGCGAGAATTATTAACTGGGCTCCACCACCTCCCCCCGAAGAGGAAGAAGTCCTCCTCCCTCCAAACACGGCACCGAAGAACATCATGCGCGAGGCATACCAGGACAGTATAACGATGGTTCCCAGGAGTATGCTGCACATGGTCATCAGCAAAACATCGCGATTTTTAATGTGAGCCAACTCGTGGCCAATAACTCCCTGTAGCTCATCGCGGCTGAGCTTCTCCAGTAAACCGGAAGTAACCGCCACTGCAGCCTTATTGATATCCCTGCCCGTGGCAAAGGCATTCAACGCCGGATCATCGATGATGTATATGTCAGGCATTTTCTCCAGGCCCGAGGCGATCTTCATTTCCTCAACCACATTATA
>JAGYOV010000204.1 GCA_018399375.1 Dehalococcoidia bacterium | reverse complement strand
TCCATGAGGATGATCCCGCGGAGTCATGGCAGAACCTCTAACAGAAGGTCGACGCCCCAACCACCTGGAGCGACCAGCTTTACCCAGGACAATATTCTTATGATTAACATTTCCTATTTGCCCCACGGTAGCCCAGCATTTAACATGGAACCTGCGCAATTCTTTCGATGGCAGACGAATGAGAGCATAATTGCCTTCCTTGCTCATAATCTGTGCAGCTGTTCCTGCACTATGAACGATCTGCCCTCCCTTACCTGGCATGAGCTCAATATTGTGTACAAAAATACCTTCAGGGAGATCGCTCAAGGGGAGAGCATTTCCTGGCTTAACCTCTGCATTCTCTCCTGATACCACGACATCGCCTACGTTAAGCCCTAAAGGATGCAGAATGTATCTCTTCTCTCCATCTACATAGTGAATCAAATCAATGCGGGCTCCCCTATTGGGATCATATTCAATGGAGGCCACTTTGCCAGGAACTCCCACTTTATTTCTCCTGAAATCGATAACTCGCAACTTGCGCTTATGGCCACCACCCCTATGACGCACAGTCAGGACACCCCGGTTATTACGCCCCGCTCTCTTCTTAAGGGACACAAGCAGGGACTTCTCAGGCGCTACCTTGCCCAAACCCTCAAATGCATCACCTGTCATAAACCTTCTTCCAGGGGAAGTAGGTTTATAAGTTTTCAGTGCCATAATCTATCTCCAGTCCACAGTCTATCCATATTAGCATTTCAATTAAACGTGCTTTCTTTGCCAGCGAGTCTTCTTCAGACGCTTCTTATATTGATGCTTTGACATCTTTTTTTTCCGCCACTTAATAACTGAGCCCAAATTATATCTCCTGCTCCTAACTATAATATATTAATTAATATAGTTTATACTCCCTCAAATAGCGCCACTTTATACCCTGGCTGCAAAGTAACCACCGCCTTTTTCCAGGCAGGGCCTGTTACCTCTCTTTTACCCATCCTCTTCGTTTTTCCGTGCATAGACATAACGTTCACTTCAGCTACCTTAACCTTAAACGCCTGCTCCACCGCATCTTTAATCTGCATCTTGTTAGCTCCTCTGGCTACTTCAAAAACATACTTGCCATCTTCCTGCAGCAAAGTTGCTTTCTCAGTAACTAAGGGGCGCCGTAACACTTCATAAAGATTCATTTTAACTGTCTTTCCCTCCCCACATCTCTTCTATCACCCGTATCCCCGACACGGTAGAGATCAGCGTTCCGTAAGAGAGCAAATCCAGTACATTGACCAAATTTGAAGGCATAACCTTAATTCCATCGAGGTTCT
>JAGYOV010000203.1 GCA_018399375.1 Dehalococcoidia bacterium | reverse complement strand
GCTCGATATGCAGGAGAAAGCCCGGAGTTACCACGCAGCGAACCTGCGCAATAAACAAAAAGAGCTTTGTCAAAAAAAAGAGAGCCTGCCGGACGAAGAAGAGCTTTCCAGGATCGAATCGGACATATCCGTCTATGAGAATAAGAAGAGTGGAATTGCGAACAAGTCGAAAAGGCTCGCAGAGCTTGAAAGCGCGGTGGAGAGCTATCGATGGGCAGAGCAAGCGCTCAACGTTTACAAAGAGATCACGGGTGGACGAGATATCGCGCGCCCCCGGTCGCTGTACATGGCCCTGGCCTTGCTGTTCCTCGTGGGTACAGCGGTGACGGGAGCCTTGAGCTTGGAAGTTCCACTGGCAATCTGCGCTACGGGTTCGCTGGCATTTTCCATTCTATACTTCGTAAAGGTGCGAAATGCCCTCTCTATGGCAGGCAGCAGCAGCGAGATGGAGAAACTGAAGGCAGAGTACAGGAACCGGTATGATTCCGAGCTTACGGATAGGGCACTGTTGGAGGCTCGAGTTGAACAGCTCAGGAAAGATTATTACAGCGCAAACAGTCTCAAGAAAGAGCTGGATGAGGATCTCACCCCCAGTCTGGAAATGCAGGAAAATGCCATTGGAGGAAAGCTGAAGGAGCTCACGGGCAGCAACCAACTCCAAGAGCAGTGGCGCCCAACCATAAGCAATTTGAGAAGCAAACTGAAGAGCATGAATAATGAAATCAACACGCTGGAAAGAGAGCTGTTTTCCCTCGGAGTATCAGAACAAGAGCAGCTTGACGAGGACCCGGGAATAGCATGGGACCGGCAGCTCTACGATCGCTTAAATAGTAAGCTCAACGAGACAAAAGAGCGATTAAAAGAGGAGCTTGGTAAGCTGGACCAGCTGAAAAGCCGCGTTGCCAAGGAAACCGCTCTGGAAAGCACTGATTGGGAGGATTTGCTTGCCGCCCTTAGAAATAAGCGCGACGAGAAGCTGGAAGAATATAAACATGCTACCGCTGAAATACTGGCTCGAATACAGGTCAATGCCGTTATCAGGGAGTTCCGCGAAGAGGAAAATGCCAGGATAAAAGCCAGCCTGGAGAGAGAGGAGCTGACTCAACCGCTGTATGCGCTTACGAACCGCTACCGCAGAATAATGCACGAAGAGGAGGAAGGGCTGGTTCTCATAACGGACAAAGACGAGGAATACCGGCTGGCTGAAATAAGCACAGGTGCCCGGGAACAGATTTTTCTCGCCCTGAGGATGGGCTTTTCATCGATCGTGATGAAAGGACAATCCGCCTTCCTCATTCTGGATGATGCCTTTCAGCATTCC
>JAGYOV010000202.1 GCA_018399375.1 Dehalococcoidia bacterium | reverse complement strand
GTGAAGCCATGATAATTTCCTTTACACCTGCCACTCGAGCAGGGATAGCCATCATCAAGACTGTAGAAGGATAAGCAGCAGTGCCACCGGGAACATACAAACCCACCCTATCCAGAGGTCGCACCTGCTGCCCCATCTGACCAGCGATAACAAAAGGCCGCTGCTCCGTACCAGAAACGGCATGGTAAACAGCGGCATGAAAATCGCGTATTCTACTGGCCGCCAACTCCAGCGCATCAAGAAGACTACTATCCACAGTATCGCGAGCCGCTGCAATTTTCTCTCTACTCACTTCCAGAGAGTTCATTTCAACGCCATCCAACTTTCGAGAGTAATCATAGAGAGCTTCATCGCCCCTGGAATGAACGTCCATAACAATCTGCTGCACCACTTCCCATGCAGAAAACTCCCTCGATGATGGCTGTTCCTCCTTTCCTGAGAAGGAAGTAAACGACTCCCAGTAATTCTCCCGTGAAAGCAGTCTTTGGGCTTCCACGAAGCCAGAAACTCTCTTCATATAATATTCCTCGCTTATAGATATAACTGTTAGTTATTGAAGCCCAACGCCCTGAAAAGACGTCAGGAAAAAGTCTATTTTCTCCTTCTTCTCAGGCATAGCGATACTATCTTTATTCCCGACAAGACAAGCAGAAGAATGGAACAGCACGTCTATAACCTTCAACCTGTGTCGCTCTAGCGTCTTGCCAGTTTCAGTATTGTCTATTAGCAGATCAGCATCATCGGGCAAAAATGCCTCACTGGCTCCCCATGTAGGCACCAACTTATAAGGGTTGATACGATTATCTCTGAGATATTTATCGGCAAGGTTAACGTATTCCGATGCCACCCTAATGGGAGCGATTTTCCCCTCCTGCACAAGCGTCCTCAATTCATCGACGTTATCCACGGGAGCATCCTGACTTATAGCCACCACAATTCTTACTCCTCCAAAGCCCAGACCAAGAAGCTTTTCCACCGGGCTGGAAGGGAAACGAGAGAGATGTTCCATCAACCAGTCTTCGCCCGTAATGGCTAGGTCGAAATTTCCATTGGCCACTTGAAGAGGCATATCCTGCGGCCTGATCACCTTGACGCCGAGCCAGTCCAGATCGCTGCGGGGACGGCGACTGGCTCCTCTAGTTGAATATCCATGAAAGCTGAGACCCACTCTTTCCAGAAGCTGTGCGGTAGGCCTGTGCTGGTGCCCATCAGGCAAAGCCAGTTTGATTTTCTTTATTTGCCAATCAGTGGATATTGATCCTATGGTTGATCGATCACGCCGGGGAAAATCCCTTGTTGCCCAGAAAATATCCCCTCTGGCAACGAA
>JAGYOV010000201.1 GCA_018399375.1 Dehalococcoidia bacterium | reverse complement strand
GAGCAGGGTAGCGGTAGTGGAGCTCATACCAGTATTCTGAAATCGGTTAATGAAGAGCAGAAAAGAGAGCAAAAAGATGAAAGCAGTCGCCGCACCAAATGCATCTATCCTGCTTCTCTTTACCTTTGCTTTGGGAAATACCCGTTGAGTCCAGATAACGGCAGCAATTCCGAGCGGAACATTAATGAAAAAGACGAAGCGCCAGCTCCATGAAGAAGTGATGAGGCCGCCAAGGGCGGGCCCCAGGGCCAGACCCAGCGAGACTACCAGTGCGTTGATTCCCATTGCCTTGCCTCGCTCTGTGTGAGGGAAGGATGTGGTTATTATGGCAAAAGGTACAGACATCATTGCTGCCGCGGCAAGTCCCTGTAGAGCTCGGAAGAAGATGAGCCAGTGTATAGATGGAGAAAAGCCACACAGGACGGATGCGATGGTGAAACCGGCAAGCCCCGCAATGTAAACTTTCTTGTATCCCAGGATATCACCCATGCGCCCGAAAAATAGAAGCAGGCTACCGATGAAGAGGAGGTATATTACAGTAACCCATTGAACCGTGGCCAGGTCCACTCTGAAGTACTCGGTAATCGTAGGCAAAATGACGTTCACGATACTGCCATCGATGGTTCCCATTATGGTGCCAATCATAAGCACTGCTAGAACTGAATAGCGCCGTTCATAAGACATAGTGGATATTATCTCGCAAGCTCAATTTGTTCTCATGTTTTGCAGAAAGCTTATCCTGATTCAGGTAAAAAACTCAATTTAACTGGGGCAAAGTGAGGCTGGAATGGGATAGAATATGGAAGCAGGTTGATTTTTACCGGATCAGGATTATCAAAGAGAATATTGTTGTTTTGCTATGAAGAAGATATCGGTGATAGTTCCCACTTACAATGAAAGGGATAACGTTGCCTCTTTGCTGGAGAGAATAGATGGCGCTCTTTCTGCTCACGATTATGAAGTCCTCTTCATAGATGACGACTCGAGTGATGGGACGGCCGAGATGGCTCGTTCACTTTCATTGCGTTATCCTGTCAGGGTAATTGTTCGCCGTGATGAAAGGGGCCTGGCCTCGGCGGTCGTCGAGGGATTGAAATGGGTCGAGGGACGGGTAGCGGCGGTGATAGATGCCGATCTCCAGCACCCGCCGGAGGTGCTAACGAAGCTGGTTAATGCGTTGGAGGGAGGAGCCGATATCGCAGTGGCCAGCCGTTATGTTGCTGGAGGGAGTTGTCAGGGGTGGGGGATACTCAGAAAAATAATGTCGAGAGGAGCAGTGTTTCTGTGCCATTTACTACTGCCGGCAACGCGTGGAGTTAAGGATCCCATGTC
>JAGYOV010000200.1 GCA_018399375.1 Dehalococcoidia bacterium | reverse complement strand
AGAAGGAGAGGGGCTTGGCGATGTTTCGGGAGTACAGCCAATGGTCAGCAAACCGATAGCGCACACTACTGCTATCGCTATCATCCATTTCTTATATTTCACTACTTTACCTCCTTGCTGTGTCTATTTATTCAATTCTTTAACTTTACTTCTTCACTGTTTTCCCCGTTTTCACCTCCTTGAAAGTATTTCTTTGCAAGCGCACCCTTAAACCAACGGAGCACCCACATGGCTATAGCATCCTCTTGAAATCAAGGTATCACCTGAATACCAAAGAGTCAATAGATTTTGATAGAAATTCTTGTATTGCCCTGATTATCTTCTCTCTGTTACAATCCTCTCAAAGAATGTGGGGCAGCTGCTATAAATAAATGAGCTCATCGCGCGAGTTGCTAAAAGGTAATACGGAGGCATTGCTGCTTTCTCTAATCAGCTGCCAGCCCATGTACGGGTACCAGATAATAAAGGAAATGGAGAAAAGAAGCAGGGGATACTTCCGCTTCAGGGAGGGCACCCTCTATCCCGCTTTGCATCGCTTGGAGAAAGACCATCTCATACAGGGGGAGTGGCATTCCCTCCCAAACGGACAACAAAGGCGCTACTATTCCTTGACCCCCCAGGGGCAGGAAACCCTAGCAAAAAGGTTAGCCATCTGGCAGGACTTTTCCACAGCAGTGCAAGCCATTATACAGCCAGAGATAGCTTGAGCTACGATGAGTAACAGGATAAACCGTTATCTGCTGCGGTTCCAATCTCAGCTCCCCGTTGCCCCCAGCATCAAAGAGAGCGCGGCCTTAGAGCTTAATGCACATCTTCAAGACAAAATCCAGGAATTAAAAAACAGTGATCTTAATGAAGATGAGGCAGAGGAAATTGCCATTCAGTCACTCGGTTCGCCGGAATTAATTGCCCGGGAAATTTATAAAGCGCACGCTCAGGGTAGTTGGAGAGAGACCTTCCTGGCTGCGTTGCCCCATTTGTCGATAGCACTACTTATTGCGACTTCACATTACTTTAAAGCCTTTTCCTGCCTGCTAATTGCGCTAGCGGCAATTATCTCGGTGACAGTTCTTAACTGGCATCGATACAGGTCTATCTGGCTCATGCCATGGCTGGGATATTATCTATTTCCGATAATAATTGGAGGTATTCTATTAATCTATCTCTCACAAGGTTGGGCGTGGATAGCAACGTCCGTCTACATTGCCACGGCAATTTCCACCGTAACCTACATAGTAAAGCAGGTTGCGCAACAGGATAGACTTTATGCTCTACTGATGCTTTCCCCTATGCCAGTAGTGCTCAGCTGGATGCTATCGCTGAGTAAAGGAGAAGTGTTTACCA
>JAGYOV010000020.1 GCA_018399375.1 Dehalococcoidia bacterium | reverse complement strand
GCGTTCAAAGAGCTCCCCCTGCAATCAGTTTTAGCCCGGCCCACTTCAACCAGGTCAAAAAATTCTGCAGCGTTGGCGCCGCTGGTCACGGCCAAATTGAGCATATCGGGAAGCTCAGAAAGCGTCTCCTTACGAATGACCATGCCAAACTGAAATGGTAGGCCGGCTTCTTTGCAGGCCGCAACTCCATTCATCGCCTGAAAAAAGGCCCCCCTCTTACCACGAAAATCATCATGTACCTCTCCTCGAGTGCTATCTATGGAAATAGCAACTACCTGGATCCCTGCTCTTTTCATAGCTCCAGCTACATCTCTGTCAAGCAAAGTTCCATTAGTTCCAATTCCCGTCATGATGCCTTTACTTGAAGCATGTGAGGCAATCTCCAGAAAATCAGCGCGGCATAAGGGCTCGCCTCCGTCCAGTACAAGGAACCTGACTCCCCATTCCGCAAGATCATCGATAAGCGCCTTGGCCTCTCTCGTTGAGAGTTCATCAGGGGAGGCCTCTTCCGTAGCCTGGGCGTAGCAATGCTTGCAATTCAAATTACACTTACGAGTGATGCCATAAGAAACCATAAACGGAGGTGGCACTTTTCTGGAACTGAACTCATCTGGACCAGCCATGAGATTTATTCCTCCCTTCTAATTTCCTTCGCTCATCTGTAGCACAATCTTCGCTTCGCTTCCTCCATCCCCCTATTCACAAACAGCCCAATTGCACAACCTGAGAGCTAAATTAAATAAAGCTATCTTTCAACTCGAATATTACCTTATCAACATCATATTCCTGCGAACCAAGGTGCTCTATCACCTCTGCTATTTTAGCATGCCGGTCAACATCATGAAGATCGGACAGTTTTTCATAATATCCCAACCTCCTGCCCAATCTGAAGTTGAGCCTTTCTTCCCGAGGGAGGGCCAGATAGGTATTTATTACATCCATAATTTTTCGTTTATCTTCTGGCATCTTGCCATCCACTTCCATCAACAGGTTAAGCACATGATCACTCTTAATCCGGCTGGTCACGGACAGGTTATCTATAAGAACTCCTATCTCTTCTACTACCTCGTCCTCCGTTTGCAATATGAAATCTCCTTCTTCCAATCTAGCCCTCAAAGGAGAATCAGGGCGAACATGAAGACTACGCAGCCGAATATAATCAGGGTTGATCTGGTTCAATGCTCGGGCCGTCGCCAGAGCATGGTCTCCTGACATTTCCCTGCCCCCCAAACCAGGCATAACGTATTCACAAAGAGAAATCCCAGCCTCCTGCACTTTCCTCCCCCCGATGATGTGCTGTTCAGCAGTAGCTCCCTTCTGTATATATTGCAGCAAGGGATCATATCCTGTCTCCAGCCCCGTATGAATCCTATCGAGTCCAGCTTCTTTCAACTCCTGCAATTCCTGCAACGTCTTCCGAGCAGATGTATGGGAACGAGCGTAAGAAGTTACTCTGTTCAAAGAAGGGAAAACCCTTCTCAAATAGGTAATCACTCGAATTAGTTCAGACGTCCTCATAATAAGCGTATCGGAGTCCTGCAGGAAGGCCGTCCTACCCCCCGCATGAAGCCACAGGGCAACGTTGTGAACGCACGCCTGATAATCGGTCTCATTCACAGGCAGCCCGCTGTATTCTTCCTCATCTATCTTCCCGCTGAGAGCGTCGCTGATAGCCCTGGCTGCTTCTATATCCCCGATAATCTCTTCTACTGGACGCAGCTGGAATTTAGTACCTCTATAAGTACGGCAGAAGAGACATTTATTCCAGGGGCAGTTTCGAGTAGCTCGAATAAGCAAAGAAAACGCTTCGCTCGGAGGCCGGATGGGCCCCAACTCAAAGCACGGCGCCACCTGACGGCTTTCTGCACGACCGTTGTATGCCATTCTGGTATTTTATTCCCTTGAACGAGAGATTTTCAAATACTTGGCCACTTTCTCAGAATATGATACTATGCTGACTTTGGATGAGCCACATCAAAGTAGTCTCATTTGACGCTGAAGGGACCCTGGTAACGCCCGATTTCAGCGAAGCTGTATGGAAGAGGGCTATACCCGCTTTATATGCCGAAAAAAGCGGTCTTGAATTTGAGCAAGCCAGGAGAAGTATGATCTCCAAGTATGACGAAGTAGGAGACCAGAGAATAGAATGGTACAACATAAGGTACTGGTTTGACCTTCTCGATCTTGGAGATCCTGAGCCAGTGATAGAAGGATGTCTCGATAAAGCGAACTGTTACCCGGAGGTAAACGGAGTGCTCTCTTCTCTAAAGGGGAAATACCAGATGGTAGTCTCTTCAGGCACCCCCATCGAATTTCTGGACCACCTGCTACGGGATATCAACCCCTTTTTTTCACATATTTTTTCCTCTACCTCCCACTACCAGCAAGTCAAATGCCCTGAATTCTACCTTGCCATCTGCCAGCAGCTGAATGTTGAACCAGATGAGGTTGTGCATATAGGAGATAGTTACCAATTTGACTTCCTCACCCCCCAACAAATAGGAATAAACGCCTTTTACCTCAACAGGTCAGGGCAAGCCCAGAATGGAGCTCTAACCAACCTCAGCCAGCTTGAGGTTCAACTGCAGGTTTAAAAATGGATGTAAACTGGCTACAGGTACTGGTAAATTCGGCGGTTACTGGAAGCCTGTACCTCATTGCTTCCGCAGGCCTTACTCTGATCTACGGCCTATGCAAATTCCCCTACTTCGCTTATGCCGAATACATTGCCCTGGGAGCATTTATAGGATACTTCGTATCAGAGGTAATGGGAGTAAGCCTGTCTGGAGCTTTCGTTATCTCCTTCCTGGTTGTTGGAGCCATCGGGTTCCTGTGCTATCGGGGCATCTTTCAGCCACTGGCCAGAAGAGGAGCTACAATAATTCACCTTATGGTAGCTTCAGTTGCCCTGGGCCTCATTCTCAGGCACCTGATACCCGTCTTTGGAGACATATTCCCCGTGCTGGAATGGAGCTGGTCTCCCTCATATTTCACTGCCGATTGGGCTGCTTTTAACCTGGGCTCCGTCAGGATAACGGGCTTATGGGCATGGACAGTCATTGCTGCCATCGGTCTATCAATAGCCTTGCATATCATGCTCACAAAATCCAAGATTGGCAAAGCAATAAGAGCAACCTCCAGCAACCCGAACCTCGCCCTGGCATCGGGAATCGACGTGCAGAAGGTAATCTGGATAACGTGGTCTCTGGGTGCCGGGCTGGCTGCCATTGCCGGCATATTTCGTGGTGCAGAGACTCAAGTATGGCCAAACACTGGATGGGAGATGATATTGCCCGTCTTTGCCGTCGTCATGCTTGGTGGTATCGGCAATTTCTATGGTGCGATAACCGCGGCCTTCATCGTCGGCCTGGCCGAAAATATAGGCGTAGTTGCACTGACAGCTCTGGGGCTCTCCACCTCGTATCGCATAGGCATAGCTTTCATCATCCTGATAATAACCCTGATCGTTAAGCCACAGGGCTTGGCCATGTTGTTTAGGAGATCATAAATGGATCTATCGATGTATTTGCTTGACCTGATCGTCTTCATCGGCATCTTTAGCATAATGTCGCTAAGCCTGAATTTAGAATACGGCTTTACCGGGTTGCCCAATTTCGGCAAGGTAGTTTTCTTTCTCATCGGCGCTTATAGCTATGCTCTCCTGTCCCAGGCAGGCGTTCCCTTTTACATCTGCCTTATCGTAGGAGCCATCATTGCAGCTGTCTTTGGCTTCCTGATCTCCCTTCCCGCATTGAGGTTAAGGATTGATTACCTCGCTATAGTGATATTGACTGCAGGCGAAATAATAAGACTAATCGTCAAAACCGAGGACTGGATTGGAGGAGGAGATTGGGGAACAAGCGTAGCTCCAGCCATTGCCATATCTGGAACCTCCCCCCAGGTTAACATTTTGATAAACATAGGGCTGGTTTACGCCTGCCTCTTTATCTGTTTTGTCATATCGCGCTTGCTAACCAACTCGCCCTACGGCAGAACAATGCGAGCTATAAGAGAAGATGAAGTGGCTGCTGAAGCCCTTGGCAAAGATAGAGCTAAATACAAAGCCCAGATATTAATGCTTGGTTCAGCCATGGCGGGGCTGGCAGGAGGGCTATATGTCCAGTATCTCCACTACGTCCTGCCGGGTATGTTCATGCCCATCGTCACCTTTACCGTATGGATAATGGTCCTCCTTGGTGGACCAGCCAATTGCTGGGGAGCGTTGCTGGGAGCATGTCTGGTTCAGATTTTCGACAGGGGCGCAAACCTGGCCAAAGACTTGCTGACCCTCCCCACAGATGCCAGCAATTTGCAATATATCCTATTTGGTGTTTTAATCCTGCTCATCCTGATTTACCGACCACAGGGCTTGTTGAAGGAAAGTGCGATCAAAACCAGGGCAATAAATAGAATTCGCAAGCTAAAAGAACCCGAGAACAACAAAGGAGACTATAAATAAGTATGGGCGTTTCCTTTCCTGTAACCACTTGCAGCCAGGGTCAGGTAGAAGACTATATGGATGCCTATCTTTCCCGGCCATTGCAACGCGCCTGGAGGAAACAGCAGACCATCTAGCAATTTACCATGGCAGAAACGATATTAAAAATAGAGAACGTCTGTAAGCACTTCGGGGGAGTCTATGCCGTGGACGGCGTAAACATGAACATCCACGAAGGAGGTATCTGGGGTCTGGTGGGCCCCAATGGCAGCGGCAAGAGCACCCTCTTCAACACCATCCTTGGCCTGCACCAACCCAATAGCGGAGATATTTACTTCAAGGGCCAACGCACCAATAAGCTGTCTCCCCATCAAATCTACGACCTGGGATTAGTCAATGCTTTCCAGGTGCCCCGCCTTTTCCCCTCTATGACTGTTCTGGACAACATGCTGGTGGCTGCTCGCGGGCAGCAAGGCGATGGCTTCTTCAATAGCGTTTTCTTCAGGGAGAAATGGCAAAAACAAGAGGAAGAGTTAGCCGATGAAGCGCTAGATATTCTGGAACTAATAGAGTTGCGAAAACACATATCCTCACTCTCAGGGGAGCTTTCCGGTGGACAGAGAAAGCTACTCGAGATAGGCAGGGGGCTAATGGCCAAACCAAAGCTCCTGCTTTTGGATGAGCCAGCCGCAGGAATAAATCCCATTCTGGGCAAGAGGATATTTCAGAAATTGCAAGACCTCTCACATAGCGGTCTGACTTTCCTTATCGTAGAGCACCGGCTGGAGATATTGTTCGAGTTCGCTTCATGGATTTACGTTATGGATAAAGGCAAGACCGTAGCAGAGGGGAATCCAAAAGACATAGTCCAGGAACCTGCTTTTTATCAGGCATATTTAGGAAAATAACAAGTGAAACCCATTCTTGTAGCGGAAAATGTTAATGCTGGCTACGGAGATGTCATCATCGTTCACGATGTCTCCGTAGAGGTATCGGCAGGAGAGATCGCTGCTATCGTAGGCCCCAACGGCAGTGGCAAATCAACTCTGATCAAAAGTATTCTTGGCTTTGCCAAATTATTTCAAGGTAGCATCCTCTATCATGACAAGGACATCACCGGTATACCTTCCCACCGAGCAGTAAACCTGGGAATTGGATACGTCCCTCAAACGGATAATGTTTTCCCCAACCTCACCATAGCAGAGAACCTGGATATGGGAGCTTACAACAAGAGAGGAAAGGACACCATCAAGACCGCTAAAGGCGACATTTTCCATATGTTCCCAGAGCTGGCAGCAAGGGAGAAAGCCCTGGCCGAAAATTTAAGCGGTGGAGAAAGACAGATGCTGGCCATAGCCAGAGCGATGATGGCCGAGCCAAAGGTTCTGTTGCTAGATGAACCGTTGGCTTCGCTATCTCCCAAGCCATCTGCAATGATCGAATCCAAGCTGGAACAAATTCGAGAAACGGGAATAGCCATATTAATAGTAGAGCAAAATGTAAAGAAGGCCCTGGAACTCTCCAAACGCGGATACGTTCTCGTTAACGGTGCCCTCGCCATGAGAGGAGAGTCGGCTAGCTTACTTGCCGATGATTCCTTTAAAGAGCGCTTTCTGGGGCTGGAACAAGAACATTGACATCGAAGAAGACTTTGTACATAATTAGCACTCATAATACTTAAGTACGGGGGTGAAAAAACATGATCAAGAAGTTGTTGCTGGTGGTAGCTGTGTTATCTCTCCTCATTCCAGCCATGGCCTGTACAACGGAAGCTCCTTCAAGCGAACCGATCAAGATAGGCTGTTTGCTGGATACGACAGGCGATCTTGGGCCCATGGGAGGGAGGATACTAAATGGCGCACGTCTGGCGGCTGAGGAAATCAACGCCGAAGGTGGAGTACTGGGAAAGCAGGTTGTGCTGGTAGAAGAGGATGGAAAGACAGATCCAGGGGCGGGGTTCGACAGGGTCAAGAAAATGGTCGAGATAGACGGCGTTGAGGTAATTACCGGCCCCATGATTACAGGTGCCTCCTTGCTGGCAATTCCATATGCAAAGGAACATCAGATTCCGCTGATCTCACCATCAGCTACGGGAATCCAGCTATCCCATGAAGACGGGACAGAATGGTTTTTCCGCACCTGCCTTCGCGATGATGCCCAGGGAATGGTTCTCGGTGACATCATTTTGGAGCAAGGTTACACCAAGTTAGCTACCATAGTCCTGGATAACACCTACGGCAAAGGATTGGAAGATGCAGTGACAGATCAGCTCGAAAAGAAAGGCTGGTCGGGCGAGCATGTAGTGTCGATACACTTCGATCAGAGCAGAAAAGACTATCGTAGCGAGTTGCAGAAAATTAAGGATGCCGGCGCAGATGTCGTAGTTTGCGTTTCCTATTGCGATGACGGCATCATAATCTTCAAGCAGGCCATGGATCTTGGACTCGATGAAATAGCATGGATGGGCTGCGATGGCAACTATGGTTCCGGCCTTTTTAAGGACGCCAAGGCTGCTGAGTTCATGGAAAAAGCCTTCATCGGCGGTACCAGAACGGTAGGCACCGGTAGCCAGAACGAGCACTTCGTCTCAGCTTACACGGAGAGGTTCGGTGAAGCTCCTGAAGTTTACAGCGACACCATGTACGACGCGGTATGGGCAGCTGCCAAGGCCATTCAGGCTGCTGGCACCTATGATGGCGAAGCCATAAGAGTCGCTCTGACAGGGCTGGAATTCAATGGCGCCACCGGCCCCATAGCGTTCAACGAAATAGGTGACCGCACGGCCGGTGCCTTCGAGATATGGGAAGTAGTTGAGGATCCCTCAACTGAAACCGGCTACAAGAATGCTCCAATAGAGGTGGTTACCTGGAGCGCATAGTAACAAAATAAAATTTAGTGTAATAGTTAGATCATTGAGCCAGGATATCGCATAGCTCGATATCCTGGCCTTCTTTCCCTTCCGAATTTCGGAGGAAAATGGATAAAATTGCCAGTCTGGATAGTCTAAAAGTTACCGTCCTCGCAGAGGACTCTGTACTCTATGAAAGCCCCTACCTGGGACAGCACGGCATTTCTCTGCTACTTGAAGGGACATCCGGGAAAAACACGAAGAGGATCCTGGTTGATGTTGGCCAGAACTCTCAAGCACTTCTCTACAACATGAAGCTAATGGATATTTCCCCTGCTACTATTGATACCATCGTTCTGACTCATTGCCATTATGACCATACCCAGGGAATAGCAAACGTAATCAGGAAAACAGGCAGGAGCGATGTTGCCGTAGTCGCCCATACAGATATATTTCGCCCCCATTTCATCACGAAGCCATACCTCAGGCACGTGGGCATCATGCCGGGTGATTCCAGAGATGAAATAGAAAAAGCGGGTGGCTGCATTTCCCTCTGCAAAGATCCCTTTACTCTGATGCCCGGAATCACGACTACGGGCGAGGTAAAGAGAGAAACCGACTTCGAAGAGGTTGAGCTGGCACTAGAAACCATAGAGAACGGCGTGTATAAAAAAGACCTGATGCTCGACGATATCTCGGTTATCGCAAAGGTCAAAGGGAAAGGCCTGGTCATCATAACGGGCTGTAGCCATGCAGGAATCGTCAATATTGCCCGCCACTCTCTAAGAGTAACCGGTGACGACAGAATAGAAGGAATAGCTGGCGGTTTGCACCTGGTAGATGCATCTCAACACCGCGTAAAGAGGACAATAGAAGAGCTTGCCAGGCTAGCCCCGGCATGGATATATGCGGGCCATTGCACGGGGTTCGAAGCGCAGGTCGAGCTATACCTGGCCTTTAAAGAACGCTTTGCTCCCCTTCATACGGGGATGCAATTTACAATTTAACGCAGCGCCCCACTCTCCCTCAGGAGCAAGTCACATCGATCTCTACTTATCCTTCTTTTTCAATTAAAGCAGCCGTCAATGCTCTCGGCCCGAGGTAGGTTCCTATGGTTGATCCCGTTCTTGACTTGTACACCTGCCCGCGGGGAAACACAGAGGCCAACCGGCCCGCCAGCACTTCCATCTCCCCTGGATCCGTAGTATAGGATAAAGCCATCTTCTCAATGTTATATTCTTCTACCAGCTCGCATAACCTCCCCATTGCACGAGACCGCCCCCGCACCCTTTCCAGCGGATATACTTCTCCCTCTCTAACGGCCAACAGAGGTTTTACATTGAGCACTGAGCCCAAAAACGCCTGCGCTTTACCCAGGCGCCCTCCCTTGTGCAGGTACTCCAGGGTATCTACCATGCCGAAATAATGCGTCCTGGCCATAGCATTTTTCACCACCTCCTGCACCTCCTGCAGGTTTGCTCCATCGAGGGCCGCTTGAGCAGCGGTTATGACAATTAACCCCAGTCCTATCGACGTTGTCAGGGAATCAATTACTTCAACGCGGCAACCTGTTATTACGCCTTCTTTCCCTACCAGAGCAGAGTTATATGTCGCACTCAATTTGGAAGAGATATGAACGGAAACGATTTCATTGGTCTCTACCGCAAGATCTTCGTAGGCCTCCTTGAACGTGCCCGATGAAGGCGCCGATGTTTTTGGGAGTTCTGCTTCCTCCATCAGCCTGCGGTAAAACTCATCCGCGCTTATATCGACTCCATCGTAGTACACTTCATGGCCAAAGTGAACATACAGGGGCACTACCGTAATCCCCAGTTCTCCCGCTACTTCAGGAGAAATATCCGCCGTGCTATCGGTTACAATTCTAACGGTCATATACTTACCTCCACCCGATACTTTTTATGCTAACCAACGGTAATTCTACATTATCCATAACACAAAATCTAAAATCTCGAAAAAGCATTATCTCCGTTGCCATCACAGGCAATATAATTGCCTGTAGCTGTATCAGGGAATGCGCTTCACCTGGAAATACCTTAACCATGATGTTAAATCGCCAACAGCACCAACAGATTTGCCATTGCATGGCAATCTGATACAATAACTCCGGGGCTGTAGCTTAGCTGGGAGAGCGCCTCCCTTGCACGGAGGAGGTCAGGGGTTCGAATCCCCTCAGCTCCATTTACCTTCAAATTTTCCGACCTAAGGTATCAATAGGGAGAACTCCTGCTTCAGATTCTATTTTATTCATCAGGACATAAGCCGTGGTGAGTCTCCGTGAGAATTAAATTCTTGTAAGCCTCCATTAGCTGTCGCGTGGTAATGCCCGGTTGCCTATCACTAATTGCCTCCCCATTAAAATCCGTGACAGGCATTATTCCTATCAGGGAATTCGTAAGGAAGGCTTCATCAGCCTCCAATAGTTCTTCAGGTTGAATATCTGTTTCTGAGGTATTGATGCCCATTTGAAGCGCCAGCTCTAGGATAATGCCTCTTGTTATTCCAGGCAAAATACCACTTTTACTCGTCGGTGTTTTAATGGTTTTCTTGCTTATCAAAAAAATATTGCATGTGCTGGATTCGGCAAGCTGGCCTTTGTCATTGAGAAAAAGTGCATCATCAGCCCCAGCAGCTTTTGCTTCCTGGCGGGCAAGCAGGCTACCTAGATAGTTTGTTGTCTTCAATGCTGGAACGGGTGATTGGCTATTAAGGCGGATTGAAGAGGTGATAACCCTGAACCCCTTTTGATATGTCGCATTAGCATAAGGGGTATATTCCGTGGCAACAATCAGAATAGTAGGATGGATGCAACTGCTCGGGTCAGGTACCGGACTTCCCTCGCCAATAGAAACCGTCATACGTATTCTGGCGTCTCTCAGTCCGTTTACCTTAAGAGTATCCACAACCGCCTTTTTTAGAGCGACAGCATCTATGGCTATCCCAAGCCTATCTGCGGACTTCGCTATACGAGCGAGATGGCTATTAAATCGAAATATGGTGCCGTTGTAGGCGCGCATAGTCTCAAAAAGTCCGTATCCATAGAGAAAACCGTAGTCCATCGCTGAGACTTTAGCTGTACTTTTTGGTACCAATATGCCGTTGAGATAAACAGTTTCTTCCACTCTCACTCCTTGACCCAAACCGGTTGAGCATACGCCAGG
>JAGYOV010000002.1 GCA_018399375.1 Dehalococcoidia bacterium | reverse complement strand
GCACAAGCTGATGAGCAAAGCTGCCACTACCAGAGCATAAACTAGTTTTTTCAACTTTCACCTCCTTCGGCTTTCATACAAATACTGTACCTTGACCAATCCAATTTATAAACGCTGCACTTTATAGCATACTCACATAGACATTTCAACCTCCAGTACAACTCCCCCTAGAACAAAGAAATGAAATTTGCCGCACTCCCTATGGATCTCGCTCGCCATAGATTTATTATGAGCGCTATTATAAAACCAAGTCAAGTGAATAAACGCCATTTGCGAAATTTTGCCACGAAATTTTCGAGGAAACAATATGAGCAAAACCATCACCATGCACCCTGAGAAGAACTGGTATTATTCAATGGAAATGCGCGACATATAAGCACTATATCAACAAGCCTATATTGAAGAAAGGCATATCCGGTGGAGCGGGTGGCGGGATTCGAACCCGTGACCCCTTGCTTGGGAAGCAAGTACTCTACCGCTGAGTTACACCCGCTAAAGATAGTACCTATTTTAAGCCCAAAACGAGATCGTGTAAAGGTCATTGATCTCTAACTTTCGCCATAACTTACACCTGATCTTGAAATGAAGGAATCCAATATGCTATGTTGTACACTCAAAAGGATAAAACAACTTGACCGGGGAGATCCATCATGCCTTTCCCGGATAAGATATGGAGAAATGATAAACTTGAGGTCGTCTATTAAAGGAGAGCGATAAGTTGAAGCCTTTCTCAGAATTTAACGAGGCACCACCACTCAAAGACGGTGATCTCATGCCATCGCAGGTTGAAGAGAATATTGAGCGGCTGACCAACTTCGAGCTTGAACTTGGCGAACGCCGAAATGAAACGCTCTTCAAATTAAGCGCAGAGATAGAAAATACCGAAAATGCACTGAACCAGGCAGAACAACTTGCGCACAGGCTCAAGAAGCGCTTAAAACAATTGAAGGACTTGCAGAAAGTCCTCTCTAAATAGAACATGCCGTCATGCCATCAGAGCAAGATATGACAGTACGAGTTCGCTTCGCTCCCAGCCCCACAGGATATCCTCACCTGGGGAACATCCGCACAGCCCTATTCAACTGGCTCTTCGCCCGTCACCATAACGGTAAATTCATTCTACGAGTTGAAGACACGGACGTCACCCGAAAGGTCGAAGGAGCTATTGAGACAATGATGGATAGCCTGCGCTGGCTGAATATGGATTGGGATGAAGGGCCTTATTATCAGTCACAAAGGCTATCTCTGTACCAGGAGACTGCTAACAGATTAATTGAGGGAGGTTATGCTTATCCCTGTTACTGTTCCCCCGAGAGGTTGGAGGCAGTGCGCCGCGAGCAGATGAGGCAGAAACAACCTCCTAAGTATGATGAATACTGTCGCAATCTGACCCAGAGTGAAAGAGTTGAGATGGAAGCGAGAGGCATCAAACCTGTAGTCCGGTTAAAGGTGCCCCACAGCGGTGAGACGACTTTCGAAGATTTAATCCGCGGGCAGATAACTTTCAACAACGACACTATAGGTGATCTGGTTTTGCTCAAATCCGATGGCTATCCAACTTATCATCTCGCAAACGTAGTGGATGACCATCTGATGAACATAACGCACGTACTCAGGGCCGATGAGTGGGTCTCCAGCACCCCCCGCCACATATTGATCTATCAAGCATTGAACTGGCAGCCACCACAATTCGCTCACCTGCCCATGATCTTAGGGCCAGACAAATCAAAACTATCAAAGAGGCATGGAGCTACGGCTATAAACGAGTATAGAGAGCAAGGATACCTGCCCGATGCCATGATAAATTTCCTGACTCTGTTAGGCTGGTCTCTCGACGACCACACTGAACTTTTGCGCAGGGATCAACTGATACAGCATTTTTCTCTGGAGAGAGTAAGCAAAACAGGAGCTGTTTTCGATAAGGTCAAGCTCGAATGGATGAACGGGGTTTACCTGCGCAAATTGGGGATAGAGGAGTATACAAAACAGGCTATGCCCTTCCTGGAGAGAGATTTGCCACCTTCGGTAACACGTCCCCTGGATATAGCTTATGTCAATCAAATAATGCCTTTGGTCCAGGAGCGCGCTAAAACGCTGGCCGAAATCCCACAACTGGTCGACTTTTTCTTTCTGGACGATCTCTCCTACAACGCACATATGCTCGTCGGCAAAGGGATGGATGCTGCCATGGCCGCCAGTATCATTGAAGTTGCCCTGCAAAAACTCACAACAATTGACACGTGGGATTCCCAATTCCTAGAAAGCTATTTGCGTCAATTGAGCACGAACCTGAACCTGAACACGGGAAAACTCTTCAGTTTGTTGAGAACGGCGGTTACAGGACGCACCGCAACTCCTCCTCTTTTCCAGACAATGGCCATTCTGGGAAAAGAAACCTGCCTCGGTCGCGTCAGAGCAGCCAGAGATAGATTATCTACATTACAATAGCCAGGCATCCACGCACATAGTAAGGAAAATAATGCCTGCATAGGGAAAAGCTGTCAGCTTATACACCCGCCATGCACTCCTGGATTCGTGAGATACCAGTAGTCTGCTACAGGCGATAACCATGACGATACCGAGAACACTAGCTACTACTAAATAGGGCAGGTGGAATTCACCAGCAAAAAATACGAAGATCGATATTGCTAGAAGTAAGAGCGACAGGCCAAACAGCAACTTCACTGAATCTTGAACCTGCCAGTTCAGGGGGAAATAGTTCAGCCCAGCACTCCGATAGTCATCTCGATAGGCAACCATTACGCTCCAAACATGCAAGGGAATCCATGCCGCAATCAGAAGGCATATGGCAATAATCTTCAAGTTGATAATGGGCTCTATAGCAAACCAGCCAATTAAAATGGGGCTGCAACCAGCAACGATGCCCAGAAAGACCTCCAGCGAAGTCTTACGCCACAGGACAGCAGCTATGACTCCCGCCAGGCCAGCACCAAAGCACAGTAAATTTATCTGCCAGGCCAGCACTAAACCCAGAACCACCAACACGATAACCAGAAATAGCGACTTCTCGGGAGGATAGATGCGCTGAGAAGGCAAAACTCTGAGACAGGTCCTCTGCATCCTGGCATCCACATCGCGGTCGAGATAATTGGTAAGTCCATTGCATCCCGGGATACCACAGGCAATAGCCAGTGCAGCGAGGACAAAATTTCTGGTAGGAAACGCGCTCCCATCCGAGATAACATCACCAACAGCGATAAGAGCTACCACAATACCCATAAGGATGTGCAATCCCGATTCCCTCGGTTTCAGCACAGCGATATAGTTGAAAATATACCCCTTTTTAGCTCTGGAGATCATGCTTATGATTCTCTCAGCTCCTGGAGAACATACCTTACAGTCTGTTCCGTTACTTCATCGCAAACTATGGGACTACCGATATCCCGTAAGAGAACCCATTGTACTGATTTTCTCCTTGCCTTTTTGTCTCTGTTCATAGCATCGAGAACATCATTCACGTCTATCGCTGAAAACTTCACCGGCAACCCAAATTGTTCCAGAAGACGTTTCTGACTCCTGGCTACGTCTGAAGACAGAAAACCCATCTTCTGGCTTATGCTTGCTGCCCCCACCATTCCGATGGACACTGCCTCGCCATGGAGGAATTGTTCGTATTGAGTAGCCGCTTCCAGCCCATGAGCAATAGTGTGCCCATAATTCAGCAAAATTCGTTTACCTTTCTCTTTTTCATCTTCACTGACGATATCAGCCTTGATAGCAGCACTGCGACCAATAACCCGAGCAAGCACTGCAGAGTTCAGTTTCATCGCAACAGCATTAGCCTGTAAAAATTCAAACAGCGTTTTGTCTGCTATCAACCCGTACTTAATGACCTCAGCCCAACCAGAGGTCATCTCGCGTGGCGGCAGAGTACTCAGGGTCTGATAATCTGCCAGAACCATGTTCGGCTGATAAAAGGAACCGATGAGATTTTTCCCCCTAGGATGATTCACTCCCACCTTGCCCCCGATGCTGGCATCCACCATGGCTAACAGGCTGGTGGGCACCTGTACCAGCGAAATGCCACGCAGGAAAGTAGCGGCAACGAACCCTGCCAGATCACCCACCACACCACCTCCCATAGCAACGATGGTATCGCTTCGCTCAATGTGCTGACCGATCAAGAAGTCATAAATGCTCCTGGCCTGTTCCAGGCTTTTGCTCATTTCACCAGGAGAGACAACAAAGGAAACAACTTTAAAACCAGCATCTTCTAAAACTGCCTTTACTCTGTTACCGTAGAAAGAAAAGATATTCTCATCGCTTATTACAACGGATGTACCGGATAAACCAATTTCACGCATACTTACGCCAAGTTCATCCAGCAAGCCTCCTCCAACGAAGACAGGATAACTGCGGGAAAGGGTTTCTACCCAACAGCTATTATTTCCATCCTCACCCGGCGAACCACGGCGATTAATCAAACTCCTGCTCCGTATTATCTCATCAGCAACTTCATTGATGCTTAAACTATCAGTGTGAATTGTCCAATCAGCGCTGTTGGCATAAGCAAACTGCCGCGACGCCTTAAGCAGGCCAATGCGCTCCATAGGATTATCGCCATCTAGAAGGGGACGGACTTCATTGCCGGTATCATGGACATCGCGTTGGAATAAACGACGATAGATCGTCTCTACTTTAGCTTCCAGGCAAACAATGATTCCATTACGGGCGAGCGAATCATAATTCTGACGGTCAAGAATGGCGCCGCCTCCAAGGGCTATCACCGATTGGCTCTGTAGTGAAGCTTCTTTCACTACCCGCCGTTCCAGTTCTCTAAAACCAGCTTCTCCCTCCTCTCGGAAAATAGCATCAATTGACTTTCCCGCGCACTTTACTACTTCGTCGTCGGTATCAATGAACTTCCAGTTCAGGCGCTCTGCTACCTCTCTGGCCACCTGCGACTTACCTGTCCCGGAAAAGCCAGCGATAATGATGTTCTTTCCTATTGCCATAAAGAGATACTTTCCAGATAATTATGATAGTTTGCCGTGGTTTCCTTCAAGCTATCCCCACCAAATTTCTCCAGACAGGCCTCAGCCAAAACGATAGATATCATTGCCTCGGCAACTACTCCCGCGGCGGGAACAACGCTGACATCGCTGCGCTCATAGTGGGCCTCAACTGCCTCACCGCTGCGGAGATCCACTGATGGCAAAGGATTTGCCAAAGTAGCTATAGGTTTAACAGCTGCTCTTATCACAATGGGTTCTCCATTGCTCATACCCCCCTCTATACCTCCGGCGCGATTGGAAAGACGCCGCCAAGGGAGCTTCCCTCGATCACTCACATCAACAGCGATATTGGGTACGATAGCATCGTGAGCCTGAGCCCCTCTAACACTGGCAAGCGCAAACCCCGAACCAATACCCACGCCTTTTATGCTTTGAACGCTCATCACAGCTTGAGCGATGATGCCATCAAGACGCCTATCCCAGTTAGTATAGCTACCAAGGCCTATAGGCACACCCTGAGCAATCACTTCAAATATGCCTCCCAGAGTATCACCATCCGCCCTGGCAGCATCAATGGCATTCATCATTTCCTTCTCAAATCTAGCATCAGCACAGTGAAGAGGAGATCTTTCTACCTGTTGCCAGTCTATAGAACTCACTTCATCCTGCATCACTGCCTCGACGTTGCCAATTGATATTGTATGGCTATGGACATCTATGCCAAACTCCGCTAGAAACCTCCGGGCTACTGCCCCCACAGCCACTCTGGCCACCGTTTCCCTTGCACTCGCCCTCTCTATAACCGACCTTATGTCATTCAAGCCATACTTGATTGCGCCCGCCAGGTCAGCGTGCCCAGGGCGGGGGTAAGCCACCTCGTCAGCTTCACGCCAATCCTTGTTAGAAACAAAAATGGCAATGGGATTGCCAGTGGTAACTCCTTTATAAATGCCCGAGGTGATCTCTGCCCTGTCCTCCTCCATCTGCATGCGAGAACTACGCCCATACCCTCCCTGACGACGTTTCAATTCACGATTTATATCTTCCTCTTGTAGAGGAAGGCCAGCAATGAAACCCTCTATTATAGCCGTCAGGCCCTTGCCATGAGATTCTCCCGCTGTAGAAAAACATAAACGTCTCATCGTTATATCACCAGCACACAATATAGCTATCGCTCAATCTCTTGCCCCTTTTCCTCCATCAACATCCCCTTTGCCTCATCGTACATTAGATCCACCGGGGCTTCCTTGCCCGTCCACAACTTGAAAGAAGCCGCTCCTTGGTATACTAACATAGACAGACCTCCAAGTATATTCGCTCCTGCTTCTTCTGACATTCGCAACAAAGGTGAGGGATATGGATTATACACTAGATCATAGACCAGTATATCTCTGGGAATAACGTTCCCCGCTAGAGGAGATTGTCCTTCCTCAGCACTATATTTCATGCCCAGAGGAGTGCAATTGACTATAATCTGACGGTCAGCGAGAACTCGCTCAGAGTCCAGTGCCCGCCATGGCAGGACATCGATCTCAGCTTCCAGGCCGATTTGCATAGCATAACGCCTCAGTTCCCCAACGAGCAACACAGCCCTATCCATCGTGCGGTTTGCAATGAGAAGGGATGATATTCTCTCTCTCACCAGGGCAAAACTCACTGCTCTGGCTGATCCACCAGCGCCCAGAACAATTGCTCTCTTGCTCCTGACAACAAAACTGCCTTGCGTCTTCAGTGATTCGGCAAAGCCGTAAATATCCGTATTATAACCCACCAGAATATCGCCTCTTCTAACTATGGTGTTAACTGCTCCAAGCAGAGTTGCCAGTTCATCAACTGAATCCAGCAGAGGAATAACCGCTTCCTTATAGGGAACGGTGACATTGGCTCCCAGATGTTGACCATCCCTCAAACTAAATATCGCCGTTTTCAGTTCTTCTGCATCCACTTCCCGCTTCTGGTAGCAAACATTAAGGTGATAATAATCCAGAGCTACCTGTTGAAAATAGGGAGAAAGAGAATGTTTTAAGGGATAACCAATTAGATTTATGAAGCTTGGCACGACTCATTCCCTTTCTGGCTATCAAGGAAGCCCTGAAGAATGAAAGCTGCTGACATCGCATCTATTCCACTTCCATCGACATCTTTACCATTCCTCTTGGCTTTCTTTATCCTCACCCCTCTCTGTACTTTTCTCTTTGCCCCACCAGTTTCAGCAATCATGTGCTCGGCTGCCACGGTGGAGAGCCGCTCATCCCACATCTCCACTTTTACCTCCCTGAGATCGCCACTCTTTATTCGCAAAGACAGCTTCCGTGCAAAATCCATTACTTTTTTAGCCCGCGGGCCAAGTTCTCCATTCAGGCTCAGTGGCAAACCAACTACAATGCACTCCAGCTCATATTGTGCAGCGATGCGAATAATATCATCTATATCCGCATCTTCATTTCCATTGCTAACGGTGGTCAGAGAAAAAGCTATAAAGCCATCGGGGTCGCTAATTGCTACTCCCGTTCGCCTATCTCCAACGTCCAGCCCCAGGATACGCACTTCTTTTCTATCCTTCGCCCAATCTTCGTCATCGCGAGGAAAGTCTTTCCATGACGATACCCCTGGCCAATTTCAATGCCTCTCCAACCCTGGATAAATCCCTGCCCCCACCCTGAGCCATACTGGCCTTTCCACCTCCACCTCCACCAGTAACTCTCGTCATCTGCTTAATAAGATCGCCAGCGTGAATTCCCTTACCTACCAGATCCTGTGTAACCATAGACAAAAACCCAGGTCTTCCATCTTGCGCAACGACCAGGACTATCACGGAGCTTCCCAGTTTGTTCCTCAGCACATCGCCCATTTCTCTGAGCACGGGTGGCGTTAAAGGCGGCACCTCAACAAGCAGAAGCTTTGCTCCGTCTACATCCTCAGCCTGTTCTATCAATAGTTCCGCAATTCTGCCCGATAGCTCTCTTTCCAGCAATAGAGACCGCCTCCGCTCCTTTTCCAGATCATCCATAAGAGCTCTTACTCTGCTGGCAGCCTCTTCCAATGGTACTTCTACATCACCTGCTATAACCGCTAGGTCCGAGAAGCGTCTTTCCATCATCAACTCTGCACCACGCCCCGTCACCGCCTCAATGCGGTATAGCCCCGTGCCAATGCTGCTCGCGGACACTACCAGGAAAATGCCCAGCTCGCCTGTTGACTTCACATGAGTGCCACCACAAAGCTCCCTGCTTATTGATGGTTGGCCAATCTCAATCACTCTAACCATATTCCCATATTTTTCTTCAAAGAGAGCGGTGGCACCTTCTGACATAGCTTCATCATAGGAGATAACTTTTGCTGCTACCTCCAGGTTTCGACGTATTATCTCGTTCACCTTTCTCTGAATTTCTCTAATTTCGCTCTGAGACAGGGGTTGCATTTGAGAGAAATCAAACCTGAGCTTTTCGCTATCGACAAGAGAACCGCGTTGCTGAACATGAGCCCCCAGCACTTCCCTGAGGACAGCTTGCAGTAGATGCGTAGAGGTGTGATTTCGAGCAATGTCAAGGCGGCGGGATAAGTCTATTCTGGCCTCTACCTCATCGCCGTTCAATATATTCCCCTCAATAACGCTTCCCCTATGCACGATCACATCTGAAGAACTCTTGGTAACATTCGCAACGACCACCCTTCCCCCTTTGCCCCTGATCTCTCCAGTGTCTCCAACTTGCCCCCCCATTTCGGCATAAAAAGGAGTTTTAGTAAGTATTATGCCAATATCATCGCCCTGAGAAGCGGTTGTCGCGCGCTGTCCTGCAACCCTAATATCAAAGACCCTAGACCGGCACACATCCTTTTCATAACCAGTAAACTCAGTAGCTACAATTCCGTTCTTCATCGCAGATAGAGGCATATAATCATCTGCACCTGATCCCAATTTCATTGCCGCTCTGGCACGTTCCCGTTGTTCCTCCATAGCAGAATCAAAGCCCTCCATATCTACAGAAATCCCCTTCTCTCTAGCAATTTCCGAGGTCAATTCTAATGGAAAACCATAGGTATCATAGAGCCGGAACACATCTCCTCCCTCAAGGTAACTTCGCTTTCTGTCAATGGCATCGGCCATTAACTCTTCGACCTGTGCCAATCCCGCTTCTATTGTAGCAGCGAACCTGTTTTCTTCTGCACCAACAACCTGCATAATAAGGTCATGGTTATCTGATAGCTCCGGATAAACGTGCATCATTTGATCTATCACGACCTCAGCAAAATCCGCCAAGAAAGGGCTATCGAGCCCTAACCTTCGCCCAAACACGGAAGCGCGGCGCAAAATGCGACGCAGCACGTAACCTCTCCCTCCATTTGCCGGCAATACTCCATCGGCGACAAGAAAAGCAATACCCCTACCATGTTCAGCTACGATTCTAATGGCACGGTCGGTATCTGCTGCCTCGCCATACTTCTTCCCCGATAAACGGCAAACATACTCAACCAAGGGAGAAAAAGAATCCGTTTCATAGGGAGAACCTTTGCCCTGAATAGCTGCCAGAGTTCTCTCCAAGCCCATTCCAGTATCAATATTTGGCTTACGTAGAGGAGTGCGTTCTCCATGAATATCCTGGTTGTACTGAGTAAACACCAGGTTCCATATTTCACAGAAACGCCCACACTCACAATTTGGGCCACAATCATCCCTGCCACAACCAAACTCCTCCCCCATATCGTAATGGATTTCAGTGCAAGGGCCACAGGGCCCACTATCTCCAGCGGGGCCCCAAAAATTGTCTTCGTCCCCAAACCGCAATATTTTTTCCTCTGGAATGCCAATCTCCTTCCAGTAATTGAAGGCTTCATCATCATCAAGATATATGGTTATCCACAGGCGCTCTTTGGGCAATGCCAGACGCTCAGTGACAAATTCCCACGCCCATGCAATAGCCTCCTTCTTAAAATAATCACCAATGCTAAAATTACCCAGCATCTCGAAAAAAGTAAGGTGCCTGCTATCGCCCACCAGGTTTATATCTGTGGTACGAAAGCACTTCTGGCAGGAAGTTAACCTTGCACAGGGCGGCTCTTTTGCTCCCGTGAAATAAGGCTTAAACTGCACCATGCCAGCACTGGTCAACAGCAGCGTAGGATCTCCGTGCGGCACAAGAGAAGAACTTGGAACAATCTTATGCCCCTTATCCGCAAAGAAATCCAGATAACTTTGTCTCAACTCATCACTGGTCAATTTCTTTGCCTTCACTTCGTATTCCATGGCAATTATCGATTATACGCATCGCCTCTGCTTGCCAAACAAAAACAAAAATTGACTGGAGAGCAACTTTCCCCTACAGCAAATGCAGCAAATGTCTAGCGCCCGGCAAAACTTATGCTAGCACAAACCATATTACGGAGCAAAAGACCGCTGGCAGCCTCCTTTGTAACCCAACACCATATTTTCATACTCTGTATAGAATGCGGGAAAAAGCGCCATTTTCTATCTCATTATTGGAGGAACAGTAAACCGCATTAAATCGCCGGAGAGCATAGCTCTGTCACCAGAAATTCAAGAGCCAGTTGATCATCACCACCATATTTGCCAGTTTTAATAGATAAATCAGTTTCCAAAAGCTTATCATACGCATCCTTAACTCCCTGGAGGCTATATCTTCGCGCCTGAGATATGGCCTTATCCATAGCATAACCCGGCGATAACCCCAAATTGCGCTGAACCTGGGCGGAAGATAATCCTGGCGGCAAATCCTTTGCCAACGCTATCAAGCGATATTGTCTCGTTATCATAAATAGAATATGCGTTGATGAATCTCCTGCCAAATATAGTTGATGAAGCACTTTCTGGGCTGTTTCAAGACGCCCTTCGACTATTGCATCTACCAGAGCAAAGATACTGGCCTCGCGAGCATAGCTGACCAGTTGCCCAACATCCTCCTCGTTGATAGCGCGCTCTTGTCTATATAGGAGCAATTTCTCTATCTCACTTTGCATTATCCACAAATCACCTCCCACGAGATCAGCAAGCAAACTCACTGCCCGCGGGCTAATTTTGCCTCCTGCGTCTTTCACGCTTTGCCGAATCCATCCTTTCAAACTATCTCCTTTCAACAGAGGAAATCGCTTCATATTAGCCAGAGGCAAAAGATCATGCAGCAGTGTATTGTTGCTTTTTATTGCACTGTCAACAAGTACCAATTCTGTACTCGTTGGCATCTGCGACACATAAGAGGAGAATGCCTTCCAATCACCGAGAGCACTTCGCGACCTGGGAGTTCCCTTCCTGGAATCCTTGTCTGCCCGAGTCTCTTTCTTCGCCGGATCGAAACGCTCGAGCAAACCTTCGACAATGACTAGACGGTGACTGGACAAGAAGGGAGCAGCACTGCAGTTATTTTTAAGTTCAGCCAAACTTAAACGATCTCCACTCAATCTGGAGGTATTAATTGCCAGCATTTCCATGTCACCTAGATTTGACTTAATTTGTTCCACTGCCTGGTTAATGGAAAAACTGTCCTCGCCATAAAGAATATGTAACATACTTTCCTGTATTTTATCATAGCTCGTGACTATGGCAGCAGGAGAGCATGAGGACAAATATGCTAGTATACCGATATGAAAATCGCTATAATTGGATTGCCAAAGAGTGGGAAGACAACTATCTTCAATGCATTAACTCAGGGCGAGGCCGAAGTAAGCCCTTATTCTTCCTCCCTCAAATCCAATATAGGTATAGCTAAAGTTCCTGATAGCAGGCTATCAGTTCTGGCAAATATTTCCAGACCCAGAAAAACTACCGCCGCAGAGGTAAACTATGTTGACATAGCTGGTTCTCTCAAAAACATCAATGAACAGGAGGAAATAAAAGGGGAACTACAGAACTATCTCTCCACTGCTGATGCCTTAATTGAAGTGGTCAGGTCCTTTGAAGACGAGAACCTACCGCATCCTCAAGGGAAAATAGACTTCAAGAGAGACGTAGCCACTATGTACCTGGAGATGGCACTTTCCGATTTGGCCATAATTGAAAGGAAACTGCAGAAGCTGGACAAAAACCTCAAAGGAGCCAGAGCATCAGAGCGCAATTTGTACATCAAAGAACAAGCATTGCTGCAAAAGATCAAATCAAACCTGGAAAGCGAAAATCCCATCTGGCAACAGGATCTGAATGCCGAAGAAATCAAAGCCCTTTCCAATTACCAGTTCCTCACGGCCAAACCTATGCTGCTGGTGTTGAATATAGGTGAAGAACAAATAGAACAAGCCTCCGATATGGCAAATGAGTTAAAGGCTCTTTATCCGCAATTTGCTGTTATAGCTATTTGTGGCAAACTCGAGATGGAGCTGGCACAACTCAGTGAACCTGAAGCAGGTGAATTTCGCCGGTCCATGGGGCTGACATCACCAGCACTCAATAAAGTTATTGAACTCTCCTACCATTTACTGGGTCTTATCTCTTTCTTCACTACCGGATCTGACGAGACAAAAGCATGGACCATTTCTCGAGGAATTATTGCCCCAAAGGCAGCAGGCAAAATTCACTCTGATATAGAAAGAGGCTTCATTCGGGCAGAGGTAATTAGTTTCCCTGATCTGGAGCAATGCGGCAATCTAACCGAAGCGCGAAAGAAAGGCCTGCTAAGAATGGAAGGCAAAGATTACATTGTCCAGGATGGAGATGTCATCAACTTCCTGTTCAATATCTGATGCTTTGGGATAACAAGGATAAGGCCACTGCAATTATATCTATTACAATTCTGAAGATGAGAGCTAAGAACTGAGCACAACATAACCCAGACCACACCACCTTTTTGGAGCGCTATAGCTGCCCACACTTACTCTGTGCGTCTCGTTGGACTATCTAACGTTTGGAGTTATCAATAAAGTCCCAACCATCTGTAAGTGACTTCAAATTGCTTCTCAACACCTTTTCTTTGCCAGAGAAGGCTTTTTCTATCTGCTTCTCAATGAGCTCCATGGGGAGCATCCCCGTTAAATTCAGGAAAGCCCCAAGCAAGATGAGATTGGCCCCTTTACTAGTGCCACTGCTATTGATCGCCGTCTCGATGGCGGGAACCTCAACTACCGTAATATCATCTCTCGTCTGCTTCGCCTGCAACCCTGCCCGCTCAACCACCATAGTGCCCCCAGAACAAACTCTCTTCTCAAAATCGTCAAACTGAGCCGCTTCAGCAACGATCACTCCTTCAGCTTGAGATAGCAATGGAGAAGCGATTTCGTCATTGGAAAAAACTACAGAGCATTCAGTAAATCCACCGCGTTTGGAGATAGCATATGATGGGAACCAGGTGACGTTCTTATAACGCTCTACCGCCGCCTCTGCCAGCAATGTGCCCGTGGTAAGTACACCAGCACCACCAAGACCGGTTATTATTACTTCTCCCCTTTCAGATCTTATCTTTTCCATGTGATCCTACCCGCAAAACAAACCTTTACTCCATCTTATCAACATTTTTGAATTCACCGAGTGGGAATTCTGGCATCAAGCTCTCTTCTATCCACCTGAGAGAAGCTGCCGGCGACATATGCCAGTTGGACGGGCAGGCAGACAGAACTTCAACAAAGCTAAACCCTACTCCATCCATCTGCTTGGTGAAAGCAGTTCTCAAACACTCCCGAGTTTGCTCATAATTATATGGATTATTAACAGCACACCTTACAGAATAAGCAGTACTCTTAAAGGTCGCTATCATCTCAGCAGCATGCACAGGGAAACCATGCTTGCTGGCATCTCTACCACCAGGAGTAGTACTGGTTTCCTGCCCCGCAAGACTGGTAGGCGCCATCTGGCCACCAGTAGTTCCATAGACAGCATTGTTAATCATGACAATGGTAATTTTCTCGGCACGAGCCAATACCCCCATTAAAGGATCAGCTCCAATGGACAGCAGGCCACCATCGCCCTGCACAGTAAAAACGATGTTGCTCGGATAAATGCGCTTGACTGCCGTAGCTATATCAGGTGGGCGACCATGAGGCCCTATTACGCTATCTATATCCATTATGCCCAGCAAAAATGAGCTGCATCCTATATCGAACACACCTACAGCATTATCTCCCATTCCAAGATCTTCCAGAGCTTCAGCAATAGCTCTGGCCACAAGAGGCTCATGACAACCAGGACAATAAACAAAGCCCGCTGTCTGTGGCACCATCAAACGCGGCTTACCCGCTACTCTTTCTCTATTCAACTCTCTAAACCTTCTTTTATCTTACAGCTATAAAACAACCCCCAAAACCCCTATACGCGATGCATCTCCTTTATCCTGGCCAGCACTCTATCAGGGAGAATCATACCTCCATCAGTAGGCAAATGCCGATCCAGTATGCTCACCAAGCCAACGTTGCTCTTCCCTTCTACCGCTATTTTGACATCTTCAACCATCTGGCCCAGAGAATCCTCTACTGCCAGAAAATCGCTCCCGAGGGAAGCTTTCTGCTTGATCACCTCATAAGGAAAAGGCCAAGCAGTTATTAACCGGAGCAATCCCGCCCTAATGCCTTCGTTGCGAGATAGATTAACAGCTTCCTTGGCTACCCTGGCAGAATAGCCGTAAGCTACCAGGATCAACTCAGCATCTTCAGTTTTGTACTCCTCATAGCGCAACTCGTCCGACTGCATCCTCTTTATTTTCTCGTTCAGGCTATACAAGAGATCATGATAGCTGGCATAGCGACCAAATAAATCTCCCGAGTGATCAACGACGCGTCGCTTGCCATCCCCGTGTTGCCCCTTACCACTCACTCCCCAATCCTTATCGGGAAGAGGACCAAATTCCTTTTTCTCAACTTCAACCGTCTCTCTCAGGCGGCCTATTATAGCGTCCGACATGACTATTACCGGATTGCGGTATTTATCTGCCAGATAAAAGGCAAGTTGCGTTAGGTCACAACACTCCTGGGAAGAGGCTGGCACGAGCACAATATTCCTGTAATCGCCATGCCCTCCACCCCGAGTGCACTGAAAATAGTCCTGCTGAGCATGCCTGATAGGCCCACCACCAGGCCCTCCTCTCTGTACGTTCACGATAACACAGGGAAGCTCTGCGTTGGCCAGGTCTGAGACGGTCTCCTGCATTAGAGACCAACCAGGGCTTGAACTCGATGTCATGGCCCTCAATCCCGTAGCCGCAGCGCCATAAAGCATATTTATGGAACCCAGCTCGCTCTGGCTTTGCACAAATACCCTCCCCATTCTGGGAAACTCCCGAGCAAACCACTCAGTCACCTCGTTCTGGGGAGTTATGGGATAACCAAAAAAAGCTTTACAATCAGCAGTACCCGCCCCACACCCAATTGCTACGTTGCCTTCAATAAACATTCTCTCGCCCACGTCTTAAACTCCTCAGCTAAAAAATTGCCTCATGCCTGTGCCTCGCCGTCAAAATTCAGATATACTTCAATGGCAGATCGTGGACAGAGCAAAGTACAGAGACCACAGGTATTGCAACTATCGGGACTAACAAAAGAGGGCAACAAATACCCCTCCGGGCTAAATTTATCTCCGGTAATTGAAAGGCACTTCCGCGGGCAGAAAATCACGCAATAACCACAACCCTGGCACTGCTCTTCGTCAATAACAACTTCAGGTTTCACCATATCCCTTTCCCACTATATTCCCTGCTACAATAAAAACACCTGAGGCATTTTATATCACAAAGAAATATAACGCAACACAAATCATATAATCCATAAAAAAGACCATACCGAAGTTAAACAACATGACAGATAGACTATGATATACTTATTCCTCAAAAATGAAAGCTAAGGGAGGAGATTAGACCATGATAGATTGGGGAGCAGCAGGAGCGCTGGCGGGAAAAGGATTTGGCACCGTGTTTGCCGTACTGGTTATTCTCGCTGTAATGACGTGGTTGATAGGATTTGTATCACAGAGGGCAAAGAAAAGCAGAACTGAAACGGTACCGGCATCCAAGGCTGAGAAGTCCGACGTAAAGTAACAGCAGCTTCTTATTTAATGCTAAAACAGATTGGAGGACAAGTATGTTCGGCATAGAAATGGGATTTGAATATCTTAGCTGGGGACGCCTGGTAATGTTTTTCTTTGCGGGCGTCTTATTGTATCTGGGCATAGCCAAAAAATGGGAACCCCTTTTACTGGTACCCATAAGCTTTGGCATCATTTTCGTTAATATACCCCTGGGATATAACGTCATGGGATTCATGATGCCAGATGGGACTATGTTGGATTATCTACCACCAACCTGGCCATCGCTCATGGAGCAGGGCGGTTATCCCACTGGTTTTCTCTCCAGAATATTCCAATACGGATTTGGATGGGAGCTAATTCCACTATTCATGTTCATCGGCATAGGAGCGATGACGGACTTCAGCCCGCTCATTGCAAGACCCATCTATTTCCTGCTGGGAGCAGCAGCCCAGGTAGGGGTCTACATAGCCTTCTTCATAGCGCTAGCACTTGGATTCAATATACCTGAAGCTTGCAGCATAGGTATCATAGGAGGTGCTGACGGCCCCACTACAGTTTACCTTACTACAAAGCTGTCACCATGGCTTCTTGGCGCCACCGCCATATCTGCTTACACTTACATGGCTATGGTTCCCCTAATCCAGCCTCCAATAATCCGAGCAATAACCACCAAAGAAGAGCGACAGAGATACATGAAGCCACAGCTGAGACCAGTCTCCCGAACAGAGCAAATAGTTTTCGCCCTTCTCACCATGATCGTCGTTGGTCTTATCGTCCCCGATGCGCTGCCAATTATAGGTTGTTTCATGATGGGGAACCTCCTGCGCATAAGTGGCGTGACCGATAGGCTGGGCACGACTATGTCGGGGGCCTTCATAGATATAGCCACCGTCTTTCTGGGGGTTTGCGTGGGCGCTTACGTATCAGCTACTTCATTCCTGCTGCCTGGACCACTGATGGTCTTCGGTCTGGGCATAATTGCCTTTGCCTTTGCCACCATGGGTGGAGTACTACTCGCGAAGATAATGAACCTTTTCTTGAGGCCCAAGATAAATCCTATGATAGGAGCCGCCGGCGTTTCAGCAGTGCCTATGGCATCCAGAGTGGTACAGCGACTGGGGCAACAGGCCAATCCCAAGAACTTTCTCCTGATGCATGCCATGGGGCCAAATGCTGCAGGTGTAATTGGCACAGCTACAGCAGCAGGAGTATTTCTAGCCATAGCCTCAGGTCTTTAATCCTTAATCAAAGGACGGGCTAATTCAAGCACTCGAATTGGCCCGTCTTATCTCTTTTTCAGTAACTTGAAATCAGTGAAGACTTGCCGCACCATCGCATAGATAGTAATGCTCCGAAGCCTCCTGTCCTTGAGCAACAAATACAATGATAAAAAGATATACAGTGCCGAATATCCATAGCGCACCCATGTATTGGGGAAAACTAGCTGAGTGATAAAGAGCAGGAACAATATTACAGCGCCCGAGCGAGAAAGAGTAAGATTGGCCAGAAGGCTTATCGCAAAAAGAGATTGTGCCGAGGTAAGCAGGATCTCTTCCGTCTGTCGAACGTCAAGCGGCATAGTTCCCACACCCCCGAGGGAAATGCTGTATATTATGGGCAGAGTCCCCACCAATAAAGTCCACTGATTGACCTTGGCAGATACCAGGCTACCCAGAGCAGCGTTGCCATTACTGCTCAGCACAAACACTAACGCTATCGCGATTTCAGGAGCTTCGGATGCCAGGGGGGCCAGCCATTGCACCAGGATGAACTCATCGATTCCCCAAACTCTCCCCATGCCAATCAATCCCTCGGCAAATGGCTCGGCTGAGCTAAAAATAACTACCGCAGCGAAAGTAAACAACACGATTGTAACCAGGCGCCTCGTTGTTCTATTAAGACGCCCTATATTGAGTGCTGGCCCCGTAATCTCAGGAGGTGAAATTTCACCGCGAGAGCTGGCCCAAATATAAAGAACAAATAAACCCACCAGAAAAAAGCTATCCACAAGCGACAGAGTTCCCTTAATCGGAATGATAAAAGAATACAGCGTAGCCAGAACCAGGAAACTTATTTCGGTAGACTGCGCTTTTTCAACTTTAATACTTCTGCCTTGCTTGACCCAGAAGAGCAATGCCACCATAGACCAACCAATACCTATAAGCAAACGGTTAGCACCGGTCATATTCGCCGTAACATATGGAATGTAAACAGGATTATTGCCGGCCGTCCAGGCAAGATAGGCATCAACTGCATATTCAGGCAGTACGGCTACCAGAGCCACCAGAGCCAGCGCCAGCGACTGAGATATTTCCAGTTGAACAACTTCACAGGCCCAGGCAACCAGAAAAGCCGCTCCCAAGATAGCCAGGCCAAAAATCACCGATGCAATCCGGGGATCCAGACATAAATCCGCTATCCTTAGATATAAAGCAGGAAGAGCGACAAATCCACATATGGCCAGGAAAAACCAGTTTCTTCCTTCTCGAGTTGTTATCTTCAATTCCAGCAATGGTATAATACCACAAGCGTTTCATGCAATGGAGAGGTGACCGAGTGGCTTATGGTGCCGCTCTCGAAAAGCGGTGGGCAGCAATGCCTCGTGGGTTCAAATCCCACCCTCTCCGCGGAGAGGTGCTGGAGTGGTCTATCAGGCGCGCCTGGAGAGCGCGTGTCGCCTCTGGCGACCGTGGGTTCGAATCCCACCCTCTCCGCCAATAACATCATGCAACCTGAACTGCATCTTTACACTTATGTTTTTCGCTCAAAGCAATATTAGCGACGAGATGCACATATAGCCTGAATATTTCAAGTAATAGAGGAGGGCAATTATGAAAACCATTGGTCTGATAGGGGGAATGAGCTGGGAATCGACAGCAGAATACTATCGCATCATAAATGAGTTAGTAAGAGAAAGGCTAGATAGCGCTCATTCAGCTAAAATTGCAATGTACAGCGTGGACTTTCAAGAGGTAAGAGAATTTCACCACAACGACAAATGGGACGAAGCTACAGATTTCATGATAGATGCTGCCAGGCGCGTAGAACGATCTGGAGCCGACTTCGCCCTGATATGCACCAATACCATGCACAAAATGGCAGACGCTGTTGCAGCCAATATAAGCATCCCCCTGCTGCATATAGTTGATGCCACAGCCAGCAAGATCACGGCAGCAAACATAAAGAAGCTTGGGCTCCTGGGATCCATCTTCACCATGGAGGAAAACTTCTATAAAGATAGGTTGAGCGAAAGATATGATTTAGAGATCATAGTGCCAGACAAAGCTGACCAGAAAATAATAGACACTATAATCTTTGAAGAGCTATGCATGGGGGAAATAAAGAACTCATCAAGAGACAGGCTCAAACTGATAATCGATAAGCTCATCAACAACGGTGCCGAAGGAGTCATTCTCGGCTGCACAGAGCTACCTCTTCTGGCCAGGGAGATCACCACCTCAATACCTCTCTTCGACACTACCGCGATACATGCTGAGGCAGCTGTAAACCTCGCCCTTAAAGATTAGAAGAGCCAAGTGAGCGCAGATACTAAGATTGGTTTAACCTTGAGCAGCGGCGTTGCCCTCGGGTTAGCTCATATTGGAGTACTGAAAGCCATGGAGGAAGAAGGAATTCCCGTGAACATGATTAGTGGCACGAGCATAGGTGCACTAGTAGGCGCATGGTACGCCAAAGAGGGCGATGCCGCTACTCTAGAAGAGATAGCCTCCGAGATTAACTGGAAAGAAGAAGCCCTCCTGGTCGATCTGAACATAGCTCTCATGTGGAAGGGACTTATTCAAGGTCAAAAGATCAAATCACTTTTAACCCACCTCATTGGCGATGTAGAGTTCAAAGACCTCAAGATACCCTTCGCCGCAATAGCCACTGATGCTCAAAGCATGGAGGAAATCGTTATCGATGAAGGATCTGTGATAGAAGCACTGCGAGCCAGCATTTCAATCCCGGCGATATTTACACCCGCGAGATGGCAAGGCAGGTTTTTGGTTGATGGTGGAATAGTGAACCCCATGCCAGTGGATGTAGTGCGCAAAATGGGAGCCGATAAAGTAATTGCTTCCAATACAGCCATTGTCACCAGAAGAAATATTGTGCATACCATGCAGCTACAAGAGAAGGAGAAAAACGCTATATCTTCACAACTCCATACAGATCGCTCACATCTGCTATCTATAAAGCAAAAGATAAATGCTCTTATGCAAGAGAACAAAGACAGAGCCAAAGCCATCGATGAATTCTCCCAAAAAGCCAGAAAAAGATTCCAATCACCCTCGAGCAGCAAGATCGACACACAAACACCGAATATGTTTGAGGTCCTAACGCAATCACTGCATGCCATGCAGTACGAAAAAATCCTGCGCTCAGCAAAACTGGCAGACGTAGTGATCAATCCCGATGTCAGTAATATCGGCACATTTGATTTCTTCAGAGCAGAAGAAGCCATTCACCAGGGATATAAAGCTACAAAAGAAATTCTGCCTGAGATTCGAAAAAAGATTTACTCTCCTCCATCATAAGCACCTTCAACCTGCATGGATCATCTTCAGGCGAAGAAAGAGCCATGTGACCGCGAAGATATATTCCATTGCCAAACTTGCAATGCCTGTATATAATTAAAGCAGCTATCATGGTTCTAAAGTAGGCAAAGAAGCGATATGAATAAACGTAAAGTCAAGCTGGGAGTGGTGCTGGCTATAATAGCCATAGTGGCAATTTTTGGTGGCGCGTGTAGCCCAACATCGGAACTAACTCCTACACCAACGCCAGGTCAGAAAACAGGTGACAACCAGCCTCCAGAAATTTCAGGCATTACGGCAGCGCAAGAACGAGTTCTCCCTGAAGCCATAATTGAACTCCGCTGTGAAGCTAATGACCCTGATGGCGATATCATAAGCTATGAATGGTCAGCAGATGGCGGCAAGTTTAGTGGCAACGGCCAGCCGGTAGTATCCTGGATAGCTCCAGAGCAATATGGAACCTACAATATAACCGTTACCGTCAGCGATAGCAGTAACATCACACAGGAAACCATACAGTTAAGCGTAGTTGAGAACGCCAATCCAGCGATATCAAGCCTCTCTGCTACCTCCACCACAGTTTTGCCACAGGAACGGGCGACTGTCACCTGTATCGCCAGCGATCCAGATGGCGATACCATCAGCTATGGATGGGTAACCAGCGGTGGCAGCATCACCGGCGTTGGAAATACAGTCACCTGGATTGCACCGGATAGAGAGGGATCCTTTACCGTAACGGTTACCGTTGACGAGGGACATGGTGGTCAGAATGTAGACCAGATAGAAATACTGGTATCCTCCGCTTCGACTGAAAAAATGGAAACCTTCAATCCAATTGCTGCCGAAACTGGCACTGTTGCAAGTACAGGGAATGAAGATACTTCGAGGACCATGACCGGAGATGACGAGAATAACGTTGGATATCACGCTTTCTGGAGTTTCGACCTCTACAAGTTAAGGAGCACCGATATCAAAGAGGCTACGCTCACCTTTACCACAAAGAAGGTAGTCGGCGAGCCTTTTTCCGGCACGGTAACTGGCCTTCACGGATTACATCTATGTGTAATTCGCAGCGATCCCGGCCAACTGCCTGATTTCAATATTACCAAACATAACGACGTAGGAGATGTTTTTTGGGAACCACCAACTACCGTAGACGTAACGAACTTCGTACGGAGCATTGGCCAGGGGATTACTCCCATAGACCGGTTGCAGTTCGAAGCCAAGTTCCTCGACAAGACCAATGGCAACAACCTCGCTCAGTATATCGAATGGGAGAAGGTTATCCTCACCGTTAGCTATATACCATAGCAGGATAACGCTTCAATTCCATGAGAAATACTGATGAACTTAAATATTGGATAGGCTTCTCCAGAGTTCCTGGTATTGGCAAAACAAGGCTCTCTCTATTGAGAGCGCACTTTGGCAATCTGCAGGACGCATGGAATGCGCCGGAGAGCAAATTAAGGCATGCAGGGCTTGATGCACGCAGTATAGATTCTCTCCTCACCCTGCGACCCGAAATTTCCCTTGACAGGGAAATCGAGAAGCTGGAAAAGCATGGGGTAAAGGCAATCACCTGCGAGGATCCCGCATATCCACCGAGGCTGAAGGAAATTTATGACTATCCACCGATACTTTATACCAAGGGAGAGCTTCTCCTTGAAGATACTCATAGCTTGGCCGTAGTCGGTACTCGGCATCCCTCGCCCTACGGTCGCCAGGTAACCGAAGAAATTGTAACTGAAATATCCAGAAACGATGTTGTCATTACCAGCGGGCTGGCTATGGGAGTTGATACCATAGCTCATCGTACCGCTCTAAAAGCTGGAGGTAAAACTATAGCCATTTTTGGTTGTGGCCTGGATTTCATTTATCCCGCAGAAAATACCAAACTAGCTCAAACGATAACAGAGCACGGCGTTCTGGTGAGCGAACACCCTCTCGGAACGAAACCACGCCCGGAATACTTCCCCTTGCGCAACCGGATCATGAGCGGCTTGAGCTTGGGGGTACTGGTAATAGAAGCCAGAGAGAGAAGTGGAGCCCTGATTACAGCCTCGCAAGCACTTAATCAAAACCGCGAAGTTTTTGCTATTCCCGGCAACATATTCTATCCTAACAGCAAGGGAACCAACAAAATCATTCAAGCTGGAGAGGCCAAGCTAGTTGTAAGTTGCGCCGATATTCTGGAGGAGTTGCAGTTAACCATATCGCCTCCCAGACAAATGGAAATTAAAGAATTTATGCCAGGCAACGCAAGCGAAGCCGCAGTGTTGAAACAATTAACGCCGGAGCCAGTACAGATAGACGAGATTTGCCGCCTAAGCGGCTTGCCAATATCCGAGGTAAGTAGTACGCTTGCTATCCTGGAGCTCAATGGCATAGCTCAACACGTTGGCAATATGAACTATGTGCTCAATCATGAATTCAGAATAGGATAAACCATGCCTAAAAAGAAGCTAGCAACGAAGCAAACAAAAAGACCTACAACAAAAAACAACGAATTGCTCAGCGGGGAAACCCTGCAGCGAAGCCGAAACCGAAAACTGGTTATCGTCGAATCACCAGCCAAAGCCAGAACGCTCAACAAGATTCTGGGCAGAAACTATATATTAAAAGCTTCCATGGGGCATGTACGCGACCTCCCCAAGTCAACGCTGGGAGTAGATGTAGAAAATGACTTTGCTCCCAAATACGTAGTGCCAAAAGAAAAGAAAAAAGTTATCAAAGAGATCCAGGAGGCCTGTTCTAAAGCAAGTTCCATCTTTTTAGCTACTGATCCCGACAGAGAAGGTGAAGCAATCTCCTGGCACCTGACACAAGCAGCTAAAATGGACTCTGACAGCACTCCTTTCTATCGCGTAGCCTTTCATGAAATCACCAAAGCAGCTGTAGAAGAAGCCTTCGAAAATCCGCACTCTATCGACATGAACCTGGTCAATGCCCAACAGGCTCGGCGCATTCTAGACAGGCTTGTAGGATACAAAATAAGCCCTATATTATGGAGGAAAGTGCAGAAAGGACTTTCTGCAGGCAGAGTTCAGTCCGTAGCGGTAAAGATAGTAGTTGACAGGGAGCGAGAGATACAGAATTTTACTTCTCGAGAATACTGGAGCATAGAGGCTGAATTATCAAAAACAGGTAAAGAAGCCCATGGTTTCAAAGCCAGACTGATAAGTTTAACCGGTGGAGACAAGCTGGAAATTGGAGATGCAGAAGCTGCAAACAGCATTGCTGCCAGCTTGAGAAACGCTGCTTATACCGTCAAGTCAATACAAAAGAAAAAAACAATTCGTAGACCATTTCCCCCCTTTATAACCAGCACGCTGCAACAGGAGGCATGGCGAAAACTACACTTTACGGCAAAGTACACCATGGCTATAGCACAGCAGCTTTATGAAGGATTACCAATTGGAAAAGAGGGCTCAGTGGGTTTAATTACGTATATGCGCACCGATTCGACTCATGTAGCTTCTTCAGCTATAAACGAAGTAAGAGATTTTATCAGAGAAAAACACGGTAAAGCTTTTCTACCACCAAAGCCAAGAACTTTTGGCAAGAAAACCAAGTGGGCACAGGAAGCTCATGAGGCCATCAGGCCTACTCGAATCTACCGCCAGCCTGAACAAGTTAAGAAATTCCTCAACCAGGATCAGATGAAAATTTACGAACTCATCTGGAAACGCATGGTGGCCAGCCAAATGGCCGTAGCATCGTACGATACAACTACAGCGGAAATTTCAGCAACGGTGAATAGCAAAGAGGGCTACCTTCTCAGAGCAAGCGATTCCAAAATATCCTTCCCCGGATTTATCGCTGTATACAGTGAAGATAAAGACGAGGAAAGGCCAGAAGAAAGCTCTGATCTCCTGCCAGAATTGCGGGTCAATGAAAAGTTGTTACTCTTAAATATCCTCCCCGAGCAACACTTTACTCAACCCCCCTTTCGATATACCGAAGCGACTCTAATAAAAGCGCTGGAAGAAAAAGGCATCGGGAGACCCAGCACCTATGCCCCCATAATCTCTACCATTCAGGGAAGAGATTATGTGCACAAAAAGGAGGGCAAATTCTATCCCGATGAATTGGGGATAATTGTCAATGACATCCTTAATGAACACTTTCCCAGAATCGTTGACTCTAAATTTACGGCACGCATGGAGAGTCACCTGGACGAAATCGCCCATGGAGAAAAGGACCACGTCGCAATTCTAAATAGTTTCTATCACCCCTTTGAGGAAACCCTGGATAAAGCTTCCAACAACATCAAAAAGATAGATATGTCCAAACCAACTGAAGAGATCTGCCCCAACTGTGGCCGCCCCATGGTGATCAAGGTTGGGCGCTTTGGCAAATTCCTAGCCTGCAGTGGCTATCCCGAATGCAAAACATCTATGCCATATGTAGTAAGAGTTGGAGCATTCTGTCCTGAATGCGGAAGCGAACTGATCGAAAGAAGGAGCAAAAAAAGAGGGAAAGTATTTTACGGATGTAGCAACTATCCACAATGCAAATTTGCCACAAACTACAAACCGTTACCTTATCCATGCCCTAACTGTGGCAAACTCCTGGTACAGCAGGGAAAAGACATGGCAAAATGTACATCATGCGGATATAGAGTAAAAATCTCTGAACTGGAAGGAGAAAGGCAAAAACAGGAGGTAACATCATGAGAATTCTGGTTATACAGGGGCCAAACCTGAACATGCTGGGCAGAAGAAAGAGAGAGATATATGGAGCCGAGACATTGGAGGAAATCAGATCGCTGATGGAAAAAGAAGGAGCAGTTTTAAACGCAGAAATAGTATCGTTCCAATCCAACAGTGAAGGAGCACTGATAGATTTCATCCAGGAACAAGCAAGTTCCGTTGATGGCATAATCATCAACCCGGGAGCTCTCACTCATTATGGCCTCTCTCTGCGCGACGCGTTGTCCGACACTGACCTGCCTGTAATTGAAGTTCATCTATCCAACATCTACGCTCGCGAAGAATG
>JAGYOV010000199.1 GCA_018399375.1 Dehalococcoidia bacterium | reverse complement strand
TTCTCTTAATGCAGAATCGGCGCAGAAGGCCATCAAAATGATAGAAGACTTGACGAGAGAAGTTATGCTGGAGGATATTTATACAGGGAAGGTAACCCGCCTGTTAAATTTTGGCGCTATGGTAGAGATTTTGCCCGGTAAGGAAGGCCTGGTGCATATTAGTGAACTGGCTGATTATCGGGTGGATAAGGTGGAGGATGTTGCCAAGGTAGGTGATGAGATGATGGTCAAGGTGATAGAAATTGATAGCATGGGTAGAATCAATTTGTCCCATAAAGCCGTGTTTGAAGACTCTCCGAGAGAGTCTGTAAAGAGAGGCAAGAGTTTTGTGCCCAAAAACCGTAGAAGGGGTGATTCAGGATCTTTTCGGCATAATTGACCTTTCTGATGACTTGCAGCAAAGGAAAGAGAAGTTTGTGAAAAGCATAAGAGTAGTGATAAATGGAGCTCTCGGCAGGATGGGGCGAGAGATAACCAGTGCGGTGGTTCATGATCCTAAACTTAAGCTGGTGGGGGCGGTGGAAAAAGAGGTGTTACAGCGATCGCTGCCCCTGTCTGATGCCTCTTATATAGTGCCCCTTTCAGATGATATAGACTCTCTCCTGGACAAGTGTGCCCCGGATGTATTGGTTGATTTTACCAACGCAGAAGTTTGTCTGGCAGCTGCACGCGCTGCGGCCAAACGGCACGTTAATCTCGTCATAGGTACTACAGGTATTACAGAAGAAGGTTTGGCTGAAATTGCTGAGGCATGCCGGGGCAATAAGATAGGAGCTATCGTAGCTCCTAACTTTTCTCTGGGTGCCGCGTTAATGATGCGGCTATCTCAGATAGCTGCCAGGTTTTTTGATTGTGCTGAGATATTGGAGATGCACCACGATAGAAAAGTTGATGCACCTTCGGGGACTTCCATCGCTACAGCGAAAGTTATGCTCCAGGCACATGGTAAACCGTTCACTTATCCCGAGCTAGGTAAAGAAGTTGTGAAAGGAACTAGAGGTGGGCAGATAGGGGGCATAGCTATCCATAGCCAGCGCTTGCCAGGGTTTATGGCAGGGCAAGAAGTTATTTTCAGTGAAATGGGCGAAACTCTGAAGCTACGGCATGAGGCTATAAACAGGGAGTGTTATATGCCTGGTGTCCTTCTGGCCATTAAAGAAGTGGTGAAGCGGAAAGGGGTGGTTTATGGGCTCGAGTCTTTACTTGATTTGGAGTGATAATGATTCATTCTAATATGCGTTGCCAATAACGCAGAGAACGTTGTTATGGAAGGTTTGAACGTTGCTGTCGTTGGTGCTACTGGCCTTGTGGGCCAGGAGTTCGTTAAAATTCTGGAGCAGAGGAGT
>JAGYOV010000198.1 GCA_018399375.1 Dehalococcoidia bacterium | reverse complement strand
TTCCAAATTTTTGGGAATTTTTCTCTTTTTCTTCTCTATCTGGCTTGCTTTCCTCTCTCTAGCTTTCCTCTCTCTGGGAGGAAGTCAACGCTCTGTGAGGAGGAAGGTGGCGCTATGTGCCTTTGGATGGTTGCATGATCCCCGCCCCATGTGGTACAATACAGGTATGAGATAGAAGAGGAAGGTTTTACGAAACCGCGTTTTCTAGTATATATAAACCGCGTTTTTCAACGCCCAATATGAGGAACCCGCTATGTTAGCGCAGATGAAAATAATGCTCGAAAGAATGGGCTTGGTTATCTTTTCTGATAAGCTCGAGCTCCGTAAAGATGTCACCGTGACGGAAACGGCCACCTTTGAGAAGGCTGTCACAGCAAAGGGAGATGTTGATGTCGAAGGGACTCTTTCTCCAGCCGTTGTGGTCATTCCTTCTGTGGATGACGAGGCTGCAGTTGCTGCTATTGATCCTCCAGTTGTGGGACAAATAGTTTATTGTCTTGAAACTGATGCTATTTATGTGGCAACCTCAACTACTGCTGGTATTACGAATTGGGAGGTTCTGAATAGTACCACCGGATCTTAAGAGCTCCACGAAAGGCGAAGCCTGTAGATAACTTGCCGTGGGGCCTGTAGATGACTTGCAATAGCCTCTCGTAGCATCTATAGCTTCCAGAAAAAGAGAAAGAAAGAGAAAGAAGCAATGAGTGACGAAAAAGAAAACAGCGGTGTGAAGCTTAAAGCGAGGGATTCAGCGCTTAAGCGTTACGACATTCGAGCGCAGCTTTCCAATAAAGAAGGCATCACCGAGGTCGAAGAGATGCAAGCCAAGCATCGTGAGATTGTTCGTCTATCTGCGCTTGGGAAGAAGAACATTGAGATTGCGAGAATGCTGGGTTGCTGTGCTGGCACAGTGCAGAAGGTTCTTGAAATGCCTATCACACAGCGTTATAAAGCCGACCTCCAGGCTAGCCGTGATGAGTATTTGATGGCTGCGCAGGAAGAGCTAACAGAGCTTCTTCCTTCTGTAACCCAGCTTTATCGGGATATCATCAACCAGGATATCCAGACAAAGATAGAGCTCAGGGTTGACCTTGCTAAGGATATCATGGATCGCATGGGCCTGCCTAAGACAAAGAAGAGCATTATTGAAAGTGCTAATATCAGCGCTAAGATAACAGCTAAGGATCTTGAGGCCCTGAGAGCCAACAAGGATCAAACAGAACTTGCTGAAGACGCCGTTGTAGAGAACGCGGAAGAACAGAATAAGGAACAAGAGAATAATGAACAGGGTTAAAACAACCGGTGGCTCAGCTTACACCCTAGCAACAATCGACGTTTCCGACGCAGCAGAGTCCATTCCTTCTTCGGAC
>JAGYOV010000197.1 GCA_018399375.1 Dehalococcoidia bacterium | reverse complement strand
GAACGATTACTGGCGCTCCGCTGGTCGAACAGGAGTTGGTGCTGTGATGGGTTCAAAGCATATCAAGGGAATAGCTTTTTGGGGTTCCCGAGAAAAAGAGCTTTCAGATAAGAAAGCAGTAACCGAATTTGCCCGAGAGATTGCACGCAGAGGAAAGGATGATGCGGGGGCCAATGCTTACAAAAGGATGGGAACTCCCATGCTGGTTAAGATAATGAATGAAGTCGGAGGTTTTCCAACCCGTTACTGGCAAAAAGGCACGTACGAAAACTGGGAAATGATCAGCGCAGATGCGCTTCACGAGAAATGCCAGGTTACACCCCGTGCCTGCCTGAAATGCTTCATGGCCTGCGGGAGATTGAGCACGATCAAAGAAGGAAGGCATAGAGGGCTTCAAATTGAGGGACCGGAATATGAGACTATTTACGCCTTTGGAGGTTTGTGTGAAATTGACAGCATAGAAGAAATTACATACCTCAATGATATATGTGACAGGCTTGGAATGGATACGATTTCAGCGGGGAACCTTGCGGCCTTTACTATAGAAGCTGCGAGAAAGGGGCGCATTGATTTAGATATCGATTATGGAAATGTGGACGCTATTGCAAGACTTTTAGAAGATATGGCCTTCAAAAGAGGCGTAGGTGAGACCTTGGCTGGAGGGATAAAAAGGGCAGCAAAGGAATGGAGAATGGAGGACTTCGCTATCCATGTGAAAGGCCTTGAGCCAGCCGGGTACGATCCGAGGGTCTTAAAAGGGATGGGCCTGGCCTACGGAACCGCTGACAGAGGAGCCTGCCATCTGAGGGCTACATTCTATAAACCAGAATTGTCCGGCTTGGTGGATCCAGAGCAAATCCAGGGGAAAGCTCCTATATTCACCGAGTGGGAAGATCGTCTGACCATATTTGATGCCCTCATTTTATGCAGATTTTATCGTGATCTCTATCAGTGGGAGGAACTGGCTACTATTATCGAGGGAATTATGGGCTTGAGACTCACGAAGGAAGGCATGCGTTCCATAGCCTCATCCATCGCTAACAATACACGACGGTTCAACATCAGGGAGGGGTTGAAATTAGATGATGATCAGTTACCTTCCCGCTTCCATAATGAGCCCCTTGAATCGGGAAAGGTGATTACGCTTGATCAGATGAACCAACTGCTGAAAGAGTACTATCAGGCTCGAGAGTGGAATAGCAGGGGAATCCCGCCAACCGAATAGGGCATATAGTCCCATCAGGCTTGACCATCGGGTGAAACATAAGATTTTCTCGTTGGCCTGAGGATGAATTGGTGATGAACATTAAGCATAAGAAAGGTATAGAATAATGACCATGATGAACGGAAAAGAGTATATAGAATCTCTCAGGGCACTCAGCCCCGAGGTC
>JAGYOV010000196.1 GCA_018399375.1 Dehalococcoidia bacterium | reverse complement strand
TTGCCGGGATGATCCTAGAAGATAAGCTGCAATTCGATGCAGGCCAAAACGCATGCCTCCGACGGATAAATGGCACACTCCTTTTGTGTTACAATGAGCTATGCGAGGGGGAGCCCATCTTGCAAGAGATAAAAATATTGTCCTGGAACGTTAACGGAATAAGATCAGCACATAAAAAAGGATTCCTGGAATGGTTGGAAAACGAGTCCCCGGACATCCTCTGCCTCCAGGAAACCAAAGCTCATCCCGAGCAGCTCGATGAAGGCCTGCGGCAACCACACGGCTACCACGCTTACTGGAATTCTCCCGCCGAGAAGAAAGGATACAGCGGAGTCGCTACCTTGAGCAGAGAAGCTCCTCTCAAGGTCCAACGGGAACTGGGCGCAGAGGAATTCGATAGGGAGGGGAGAATTCTCATCTCACAATACTCCGAATTTACCATCTTCAACGTCTATTTCCCCAACGGAAAGAGAGATGAAGAGCGCCTGAAATACAAACTTAATTTTTACGAGGCCTTTCTCCTTTTCATAGAACCGCTACGCCAGAAGGGCGAGAAACTCATAATATGTGGAGATGTCAACACGGCCCACCGAGAAATAGACCTGGCAAGGCCAAAGGAGAACGAAAAGATATCGGGATTCCTTCCCATAGAGAGGGAATGGATGGACAAATTCGTCGCACATGGCTATGTAGATACTTTCCGCTACTTCAACAAGGAGCCAAATCAATACACCTGGTGGGACATGAAATCACGGGCAAGAGAAAGAAATGTGGGCTGGAGAATCGACTATTTCTTCGTCACGGAGAATCTCTTGAATTCAGTCACAGAAGCTTTCATCCTGCCAGATGTTGCCGGATCCGACCACTGCCCCATTGGGATCACTCTCAAGATACTCTCCAGTTAACACCCGAGCAGGTGAACTCTACTCGGAGAGAAGCAACGAGCGTTTAGCAAAATGAAGCATTTCTGTTATACTGGCAGGAACTTTTTACTCCGCATAAACGCTTTATTACATATCAATGTGATGAAATTAACCACAAAACGGAAAACAGGGAGAGGAGCGGGAAAGTGACGGGCATCACTTTCCCCGTGGCCTTCCTGGCTGGACTGCTCTCCTTTCTCTCTCCATGCATTCTGCCGTTGGTCCCCATCTACCTGGCCAATATTGCCGGTGCCTCGGTACTCACCGATGCGCCCCCTTCGAGAAAGCACATACTCCTGCACACATCTTTCTTCATTGCCGGTTTCTCCATAATTTTCATCATTCTGGGAGCCGCCGTGGGGCTATTGGGAACCATGTTGCCCACCAATCTGCTGAACAACATAGCTGGCGCACTGCTCATCGCATTCGGATTGTTCCTGCTGGCCTCGCTGAAAATACCATGGCTCA
>JAGYOV010000195.1 GCA_018399375.1 Dehalococcoidia bacterium | reverse complement strand
ATTCAAATATGCTCAAGATCAGCTGTCCGAAACCACCTGCTCCTCCCCAGAATATGCTCACGCCTACCAAGTTGATGAGCATGAAGGCGAAAGCAACTGGTAACCCCGTCAACATTAGTACGACCAGGCTACCAAATATAATTAGCAATATCAGCGGCCATTCCATAAATATCTATTCCTTTACTTTAACCACTATAATGTTTTTGCTCTCCCGCATTTTACTTACTCACCCTCGACTGTGCCTTCTTCCATATGAGCAGATTATCATGCATCCTCCTGAGGAATTGAATGAGAAGAAGAAGACTTCCAATTGGAATAATCATGAAGAGAGGAAAATCTGGAACCTCCATAGTGGTTGCCTGATACAATCCTCTCTGCAAATGGTCTATGCTCACATACCCCCCCCAATACACAAGGAAGGCACACACAACGGCACCTACAAGAGACATTATTGCAATAAGTAAAGCCCTTTTGCTGGAATTAAGGTGCGCTAGCGCTATATCTATCGATACGTGTCCTTCGCTGCGCAAAACCCACGCTGTGCCCAGAAAAGTGATAAACAGGAGACCGTATTCACTGAACTCCACCACCCACCTCAACGGTTGGCCCAACAGGCTTCTGGCAATAACATCCCAGCAAACAGCCAGCATGAAGAAAGCAATGAGCGCTCCTGCGAGGAAGAAAAGGACATTCACTATTCGGTCAAAAACATCCCAAGCTTCTTTACTGAAATGCATACATTTACACTCCCAAATCTCATAGTACGGCCAATAAAATCAACCGATCTCCACTCACTGCTCCACTATCATGACTTTCCCGCCAGCCCCTCCCAGGGCAAAGAAACTCTGAGAGGGGCTGAACCTATAGTAAGTATCTTGATGCTTAATCTTATTACTTGACCAGCATTTCCTTGAGCTGAGATCCAAGATCAGGAGAGTTACCAACGATCGTATCCCAAACCGAATCATAAGCGAGCTCCAAGAACAGATCATTATCACTCATCGTTACCGCTTCTACTCCGGAATCGAGGAGCAATTGCCACTTATCACTCATGAGCTGTTCGTAGTAATCAGCCATTGCAGGATCCACTACATTATATTTGTAATCCCTCATCTGGCCCCGAACATCAGCCGGTAGCTCATTCCACTTGTCAGGGTTAACGAGAATTACCGCAGTCGCATCGTAGACTTCCTGATCCACGGCATACTTGGTTACTTCATGCCAGCTGTAGTCATCAACGAAACCAGTATGTGTCTGCACAAAACCATCTACGGTACCCCTTTCCATTGCCGTGTATATATCACCCATAGGAAGGGTTATTGGCACAGCTTGCAGAGCATCAGTCAACGGATTGAATGCAGGAAAAACGCGTATGCTCTTACCCTTGAACGTAGAAGTCGATGTCGGCTTG
>JAGYOV010000194.1 GCA_018399375.1 Dehalococcoidia bacterium | reverse complement strand
TACTTGGATATAGATCCGGAACTGCATAACCTCTTGATTAACAGAGGTGTATTATGATGGTTCTTCTCCTGGGATATTAGATTGTGGAGATGAATCTACAAGCCAATCTACAAGTTACCTTTTCCCTCGGGTGTGCGAATTTTCTCCAGCAGACGTGCTGTTGCTGCTCCAATGTCATCTTGACATAATATTGCGCTGGAGATAGCGACGCAGTCAGCACCTGCAGCTATCACCTGGTTAACATTGTCTCCGGTGATGCCGCCAATGGCCGCAAGGGGAGCTGATGTAGCTGCTCTTACCTCTTTCAATCTCTCTATACCTATTACAATGGCATTCTCTTTCGTTTCCGTGGGGAAGATAGCTCCGAGGGAGATGTAGTCTGCTCCCTGTTCCTGTGCGCTGATAGCCTGCTCTCGCGTATTAACGGTGCAGCCGATAATTTTTTCTATTGGCATTGCCTTGCGCATGTCGCTGATTGGCATATCTTTTTGCCCGATGTGAATGCCGTCAGCATCCGATGCCAGGGCCAGGTCCAGGTGGTCGTTGACGATGAAGAGGGCGCCCGCTGCTTTACAGATAGAGCTTATTTCCCGTGCCAGGGGCAATAGCTCTCGCTTGTTGCCCTTCTTATCTCTCAACTGTAGAGTGCTTGCACCCGCTGCGATGATTTCTCTCGACGCTGCCAGTGCATCTCTGTTTCCCAGCACCTGGAGGTCCAGAATGACGTACAGGCCGCGCAACCGTGCGGCGCTGTCCTGGCGGAGCAACCGGGAGACCAGCTCTTGCTCCAGCGTGTAGAGGGCAAAGCGGTTGCTTTCCAGCTCAGCCGAATTCAGAAAGTTGCTCAGTCCGGGCGTACGTGCTAGCTCTTCTATGACGCGTAACGATTCTTCTGCTCTCATGGCATTCGCACGGATTACATCAACAAAGTCCTTTTGTATCTCCTTCGCTTTGCCTGTGCCGACATCTTCCTTTGAGTTTCTCCGGGAGAGGAGCTTTATGCCGAGCAATTCACTTTGGTGCCTTAGCTGGTGGCGCAGCGCTCGCAACTGCTGGCTTAGTGAGGTATCGTTTAGCGAGAAGCGGGCGGCATCTTCCAGCACGCGCATAGCTTCGCTCGAGCGGTTGAGGTTGGCATCCAGCACTCGTAGTAGCTGTTGTGAAGATTCTTCTCTGGCCATCGCCGTTCTCCTCGCCTAAAAGTTTATCACAACTGTTGCTCGTTATTCTCGGAGTAAGGAGATGCCTATCGTTTTATCTGGGAGGATATTTGCTCCCGTCCTGCATTTTGAGCATGGTCTGGTCATATGGAGAGTGAGGAAAGGCAATGCATAAGTGCTCCGGCAATGCATTCTTTGCTGCAGTTTGACATATTTGACACAAATAAATCCTCTTTATATACTTAGGAGCTTTTGG
>JAGYOV010000193.1 GCA_018399375.1 Dehalococcoidia bacterium | reverse complement strand
CAGGGAGAGAGATCGCTCGGACTGAAGTTGTTCGCCAAAACCGTATGCCTCTGCATACGTTGCGCGCTAATGTTGATTACGGGTTTGCTGAGGCCCATACTGCGATGGGGCATATAGGCATTAAGGTGTGGATTTACAAAGGTGATTTTGTTCCTGAAAGGAGGGAGGTAAGTGTTACAACCGAAGCGGGTGAAGTACCGCAAAGTGCATAGAGGACGGCTAAAGGGGAAGAGTCTAAGAGGAACCAAGGTTGTCTTTGGTGATTTTGGACTCATGGCGGAAGAATCTTCCTGGATTACGGCAAGGCAGATTGAGTCGGCCCGGCGCGTTTTTGTGCGCTATCTGCGGCGTGGGGGGAAAATGTGGATTCGTATATTCCCTGATAAAAGTGTAACGAAGAGCCCTGCTGAAACGAGAATGGGAGGAGGGAAAGGTGCCCCTGACCATTGGGTAGCTGTTGTCAAGCGCGGGAGAGTAATGTTTGAGCTGGCGGGAATAGGAGAAGAGGCAGCGCGTGAGGCAGTCCGACTTGCCTCTCATAAGTTGCCTATAACCACTAGTTTCGTTGCTAAAGAGGTGCAGATAGATGAAAATTGAAGAAGAGCGTTCCCTCGGCGACGAGGAGATGCACGCCAGGCTAGATGAGGCCTATGAAGAACTTTTCAACCTTCGTTTTCGTCTTGCTACCCGGCAACTGGTAAATCATCGCGAAATTCCCAAGGTAAAGAAAAGAATTGCTAGAATGAAGACGTTTTTGCGGGAAAGAGAATTGGGGATAAGGTAAAAAATATGGCGAAACGAAAGATAAGAGTTGGTCTGGTGGTGAGTAACCGAATGGAGCAGACAGCAGTGGTGGCGGTAGAAACCCATAAATCCCATCCATTGTATAAGAAGAGTGTGCGCAGACAGAAAAGATACAAAGCGCACGATCAGGGGAATGTTTGTCAGGTTGGTGACAAAGTAAGAATGGTGGAAACCCGTCCTCTCTCGAAGGAAAAAAGGTGGAGAATAATAGATATCGTGACCAGCAGTGGAACAAAAAAAGATATATCAGCGGAGGCAGTAGCCAGCAATCCACAGGTTCTGGCTACATCAGAAGATGATTCAGAAAGAAACGAGACTTAAGGCAGCAGATAATACCGGGGCCAAGCAGATACTATGCATTGGTATTCTGGGTGGAACGCGGAGAAAATATGCCCGGGTAGGAGATGTTTTTACCGCTACGGTGAAGAAAGCCATGCCTCACGGAATGGTGAAGGAAGGGGAGATCGTCAAGGCAGTCGTTGTCCGCGTGGCCAAGTCATATCGCCGCTTTGACGGTTCCTATATAAGATTTGATGATAACGCTGCTGTAATTCTGGGGGAGAAAAACAATCCCAAAGGAAGTCGCGTTTTTGGCCCGGTGGCTCGCGAGCTCCGGGATAAAAACTTCACAAAGATAATA
>JAGYOV010000192.1 GCA_018399375.1 Dehalococcoidia bacterium | reverse complement strand
TTTGTCGCCTCTTACCTTCATAAGAAAACGGGCCTCCCCTGGGTGGCAGAGTTCCGGGATCTTTGGGCACTAAATCATTATAAGAAAAGAAGCCAGCTATCTTTGTTCTTGGATAAAAGGTTAGAAAAGTGGGTAATGAAAGAGAGCAACCTTTTAGTTACTGTTTCAGAACCTTTGGCGAAGGAACTTGGGACTCTCCACTCAAGGAAAGTTCTGGTAATCACTAATGGGTTTGATGATGAGGATTATGAGGGAAATGTTTCTTTGACACAGGGATTTACTATCACATATACAGGTAATATATATCCAGGTAAGCAGGATCCCGCTCCTCTTTTTGAGGCAATAGATGGATTAAGACGAGAGGGTATAATCTCTGAGGGTAAACTTGAAGTGCGTTTCTTTGGTATAAACGTTTCAGTTATTGTTTCTCCTCTCATTGAAAAGTATTATCTACAGCAATTCGTAAAGATATATGGTTTTGTTTCTTTTGAAGAAAGCATTAAGAGGCAAAGGGAATCTACAGTACTATTGTTACTGTCTTGGAATGATGCAAATAAAGGAGTTTATACAGGGAAAATCTTTGAGTATCTGGGGGCAAAGCGGCCAATTTTAGCCATAGGCCTCGAGAGGGGTGTGGTTGATGAGTTGTTGCAAGAAACAGGAACAGGAGTAATGGCAAATAATGCCTTGGAAATAAGAGATATATTGCTTCGCTGGTTAAAAGAATGGCAGCAGTCCAGCAGGATAACTTCCTGCTGGAATCCCGACGCTACTTCTATCAGCAAATATACTAGAAGAGAAGGGACCAGGAAGTTGGCGCAGTTGCTTGAGGAACAGTGCTTACTATCCAACAGAAATTCTTAAACATAGAGCTTACATGGGTGGAGCTAATCCATGCACGTACCATACGTCAAAGCCAGAATTAATGTATAGCTTGTCCACCGTGGTATCCTGTTCCAGCATCTCGAAGTCCACAGGTCTTAGTTGAAACTCTGGCACTTCGGGGAAGATGTTCTGGTACACTTTGCTTTCCTCGTTGAGAACCAGGTAGATATCTTTATTGTATAGCTCTCTCAGAGATGAATATTCATCGTATCCGAAGTGGGCGGGTACCCTCCACATGCCATCAGGTCCAGGAATGTGCCTTGGGAGGAATTCATATTCATGCAAATACCTTTCGGATGGCGGCAACAGGAAGTCTGCAAACCGTCCAGGCGCAAGGGTCATACTCTCAATTCCCGTGTAGTAATCTTTACCATTGACAAAGTAATCCATCCCCGCCACTTCGCTGTATGTTACGTGTCGATTAGCTGTCAATACATATCTCGATGGATAGAGCTTCAATCCACCATTAACGAATGTGGCAACGAGTACTGCTATTACGAGAAGAGGAATTGCCTTGTAAGCAAAGGCTGTAAAGCGTCCATATTGTTCGCTTCTCTTTGTCTTCCTGACAAGTTCGTGTAGAGTAAATCCA
>JAGYOV010000191.1 GCA_018399375.1 Dehalococcoidia bacterium | reverse complement strand
TTCCCGTGGGGGTGATAACTGCTTTCTGTGGCGCACCTTTCTTTCTTTACCTGCTGCGCAGGAGGCGTGGTTTTGCTTTTTTCTAGGAGGAGAAATGAGAGAAAAGTTGAGAGATGGGTTGAGAAAAATGGAAGCAGGAGTTGCCTGCGCATAGAGAGAATATGTATTAAGTAATAGGAGTATAGTGCTATGATTGAACTAAAAGATGTCAGCCTGGGTTATAATTGCAGGGCTGTCCTGGAGCATATAAGCTTGAAGGCAGCGCCAGGAGAAATACTGGGCCTCATCGGGCCCAATGGCTCGGGGAAATCCACGCTTATCAGAGGAATAACCAGGGTAATTGATCTTTTCTCCGGGCATATCCTTGTTGGTGGGCGCAGTCTGAAAGATATCCGCAGGGAAGACCTGGCGCGCCTCGTTGCCACGGTGCCGCAGAGTGCTGCTTTGCCCGGTGCCTTTACGGCCTTTGAGGTAGTGCTGATGGGGCGAACGCCGCATCTTGGTTTCCTGCGCTATGAAGGTAGAAAGGATTTGTCCATTGCCTGGCAGGCTATGGAGGCAACGCAAACGGAGTATCTTGCTGAACGCAGAGTGGGCGAACTTTCCGGAGGAGAAAGGCAGAGGATCGTTATTGCCCGCGCTCTGGCACAGCAGCCAAAAGTAATTCTTCTTGATGAGCCGACAACGTATCTCGATATCAATCACCAGGTAGAAACTCTAGACCTGGTGAGGAAAATTTGCCTCGAGCAGAATCTAACGGTTATCGTCGCTTTACACGATTTGAATCTGGCTTCTCAATACTGTGATCGCCTGGTTATTCTGGATGAGGGGAAAATCTTTGCCGAGGGAATTCCCATGGAGGTGCTCACATCAGGGAACGTTAAGGAAGTATACGGTGCTGAAATAAGCATCCTTTCCCATCCGATCAATGGGTTGCCAGTGGCACTGGTTACGGCTAGCAGGGGATAGAGAAAAAGGAGAGCCAAATTTGTTTTTGGGCGAAACCATGGAAATTTTATTTATCTTTCTGCTGGCGCTGTTTTTGGATTTATTGCTTGGTGAATTACCTCGCCCGTTGCATCCCGTGGTCTGGATGGGGTGGTTCATATCTATTGTAATGAGAAGGATTCATGCTCGTGGTGCTGAAATCCAGCTTGTCGCCGGCATCGCAGTAAGTTTATCTCTTATCCTTATTTTTGCGCTGTCCTCTTATTTCTTCCTCTCGTTTCTTCATGGACTAATTCCATTAGCTTATGTCATCGTAGCAGCTTTGCTGTTAAAATCTACTTTTGCCCTTAGAGAGTTGCGGCGAGCTGTGCTGAAGATAGAAGCGTATCTCTTCAATCATGATCTGGATAAGGCCCGTTCTGCTATGCCGTCTCTGGTTAGCCGTGACTCCCGAGAGATGGGGGAAAAAGAAATGGTCTCAGCAGCCATAGAATCGGGTGCGGAAAACATTTGTGATAGCTTTATCGCGCCGTT
>JAGYOV010000190.1 GCA_018399375.1 Dehalococcoidia bacterium | reverse complement strand
AGTTAGATACTTATCTATTACTTTTCTGGTCACGGAAGGGCAGAGGAAGGCATTGCCCTGAAATGTGGATATTATGGCGGAGATGAGTTCACTTGCAGGAGCTTTCTTCAGAGCATAGCCTGAGGCTCCCACGCGCAGCATCTCAAGGATATACTGCTCTGTCTCGTACATGGTTAATACTAATACTTTTGTTGAAGGATTTTGCTTTTTTATAATGCGTGTTGCCTGCAGTCCATTTACGTTGGGCATAGCAATGTCCATAAGTATGATGTCTGGTTTAAGCAGAGCTGTTTTGTTAATGGCATCGAGGCCATCCACTGCCTCTCCCACCACCTCTATATCATTGACTGTTGATAGGAGGCTCCGCAGGCTTTCGCGAAGCAGGGCGTGGTCATCAGCGATAAGCACTCGGATTTTAGCCATTAGTATGCGCCCCAATCGTAAGATTTTATCGGGATTTCAACCTTTATGGATGTTCCCTGTCCAGGAACGGATTCTATATTTAGGTTCCCTCCACAAAGCTTCGCGCGTTCCTTCATTCCTAGTAACCCCAAGCTTGTTTTGTTGTCAGATGTATTTAGCAGAGAATTGGGATTAAAGCCTTTGCCGTTATCTTTTATCTCGAGTTTCAGGCTTGATTTGCCAAAATTCAAGCTCACATTGGCAGAAGCAGCGCCAGCATGCTTGGTTATATTGGATAGTGCTTCTTGTACTATTCTATACAAGGCTGTTTCCACCACTGGAGCAGGTCTTCTATGCCTTAATCCAGTTACGTTCATTGTGATAGGTAGCCCTCTTTCTTCTGAGTAACTCTGAACGTACCAGTCCAATGCCTGAACTAATCCTAAGTCGTCTAGTGCTGGAGGTCGCAGGCTCACAACCATACTATGTAGTCCATCAAACACCTGATTAACATTGGCTTCGCTCTTCTTGAGTGCTTCTCGCTCTTCGCTCAAGTTATCAGGGAGCGAGCTCTCCATCTTTTCTAGGTCAACTTTAATTGAGAGGAGAAGCTGGTTTACCTCATCATGTATTTCTCTGGCGATTCTCTTGCGCTCTTCCTCACTTGCTGTTATGAATTTACCTAACAGTTCTCTGTAAGAGCGCTTATTGTGCTTCAATTCTAGACATGATTGCATGTTATCAACCACTAGTGATACCCATCCTATTAACTCCTCAATTTGGGGAATATCTTTTTCCTGAAAAGGTTGATGATGCCTGTAATGCTCTAGTAGAACAATGCCCGAAATCTTTCCTCTTAACTCTACGGGAACAGCTATCATGCTAAGTGGTGGTGGCAGGCTCTGCCTCATTCTGTCGTAACAGAGTCGATTTTCTGGTAGCAGTGTTACCATTTGTTCTGTTATCTCTTCAGTCGAGGTAAGAAGGACGGATTTGTGCGATCTGTAGCACTGCCCAAGAAAACCTTCTTTGTAAAGGAGGCTGTGCTGGATATTGTTGTAAGTATAGCCATATGAAGCGTGAGCAGTAAAATACTGTTGCTCTT
>JAGYOV010000019.1 GCA_018399375.1 Dehalococcoidia bacterium | reverse complement strand
CCTTGCTTGAACCCATAGTTGACGAGTACCTGGCTGACATGGCAGCTGCCGGATTGCCAGGGCAGGAATGGATTGACAGGCTGGCCGAACTTAAGGCCGAATATAGCTAGTAACATAGTTGCTCGTTGCCAAGATAGTGTGGGTAGAGGGCGTTCTAAGGAGAGTCAGCTTTGAGCGCTCTCTTCCCCTCATAGAGTGATAGAGAGAGGCATGCTTTGAGGTAGTGGCTAAAATTAGGCAGAGAGGAGGTATAATAGTGAAGTGACGTTTTTGGAAAGATTCAATTATAAGTTAAATTTCTGGCTTAGCTGGGTGGCGGGGGGGGTAATGGTGGGGATGATGGCTCTGCTGGTAGGGAACATGATTATCCGCCGCCTGCCGGGGCTGAGCCCCTTTGGTGGCACCTTTGAAATAGTGGGCTTTATGGCAGCCCTGGCAGTTGCCTTTGCACTGGGGTTTTCTCAGATCAGGAGATCGCATGTTGCTATAGATATGGTAGTGACGCGATTCCCCTTTCGAGTTCAGAGATTAGTGGAAGTAGCGATGTCTCTGCTGAGCCTGGTGTTATTTGTGTTTATAGCATGGCAGTGCATAGAACTGGGCATCCGTTATATGGAACTCGGTTCTGTATCTGAGACTACGAAGATAATATTCTATCCCTTTATATGGGCGGTAGCTTTTGGCAGTATATGCATGTGCCTGACTCTACTGGTTGAGTCAATGAAAGCTCTACTCCAGGTGGTGAAGAAATGAATCCCAATACTGTGGCCATTATCGGCATTATAGTTATGCTGGCATTCATGTTCCTGCTGAAAATGCCAGTTGGTTTTGCCATGGGGTTGGCAGGTTTTCTGGGCATGATGTACTTCGTTTCGCCTCAAGCGGCCTATCACATGGTGAGCAGTGATATATGGGGACAGTTTGCCTCTTATGGGCTCAGTGTTATCCCTCTCTTCATCTTTATGGGGGAGATTACCTTCCATACGGGAATAAGTGCTGCGCTCTACGATGCTGCCTATAAGTGGGTGGGGCGCTTCCCCGGGGGCATAGCTATAACCACTTTGCTAGCCAGCACCGGCTTTGCTGCTGTCTGTGGCTCCAACTCGGCCACGGCAGCCACCATGGGCGCCATAGCCCTGCCTGAAATGAAGAAATACAACTATGATAAGGGTTTGAGCGCAGGCAGTGTCGCCTCCGGCGGCACGCTGGGCATACTTATTCCTCCCAGCGTGGCCCTTATCGTCATCGGTTTGCAGACGGAGCAGTTTATCGGGGACCTTTTTATGGGGAGTATTTTCCCCGGGTTGCTTCTCGCTATTCTCTTTGTAATCACCGTATTTGTCATATGTAAACGGGATCCCACCAAGGGCCCTGCAGGGCCCAAGTTCCCCTTTAAAGAAATGATGGCAGCTCTACCCGGAACTGCGGCGATCTTGATACTCTTCCTCTTTGTTATAGGAGGTCTTTATGTGGGCTGGTTTACTCCGACCGAAGCAGGAGGAGCGGGGGCCTTTGGAGCCATAATCGTCTCCCTGGCCTTTCGGAAAATGACGTGGAAGGGTTTCAAGGGAGCCGTTTTGGAGACTGTACTGGTATCGTGCATGGTCATGGTGCTCGTTACCGGAGGAGTGATGTTTGGGCACTTCCTCACCGTAACCAGGCTCCCTTTCTTTCTGGCTGAGTGGGCTGGAGCACTACCTATTCCTGATGTGGCCATATTGATCGTTATATTGATCATCTACCTGATAGGCGGCTGCATTATGGATGCGCTGGGCTTTCTCGTGGTTACTATACCCATTTTCTATCCGCTGATCCTGGCTCTGGGCTATGATCCCATATGGTATGGGGTCGCCATTTGCCTGGTTACGTCCATGGGTGCGATTACTCCCCCTGTGGGTGTTTGTGCCTATGTCGTTGCAGGAATAGACAAGGACATAACGATAGGAACCATCTTCAAGGGGGTAACCTTTTTCCTGGTAGCTTATGTAGTGAGTATAATACTGGTAATAGTCTTCCCTGAGTTAATTCTTTTCTTGCCTGGCCTGAGGTAGGAATGAAGGGAGCGAGGGTTTCTCTCGCTCCCTTCAGAGAATTGGCAACTGAAGGAGATGGATAGCAGCAAATATGATGTGCAGTTGCAGGTGCATTGTATGAACTCCTCCTGAAGAAAAGTTCTCCTGTTTCACATTAGATTTTGGATAAAAACCATAGCGTTATTGTGTCTGATATTCTTCAACGCCTTCATAATGGAAAGGCTATTTATGTGGAATGAACCTTGACAGGGGAGGGAGAAGTTGTCATACTTGCCAACAAAAGTGTACATTTAAATGTACACTTTCAGGTGAGCTAGATTGTTAGAAGCAATTCCTATAACCCATGCCAGAAAGTTATTTCTGCCCTCTATAGAGAGAGTTGCTCGCGATCTCTATAAATTTGTGGTGACCAGACGGGGAAAACCCGTGGCGGTTGTTTTGAGCTATGTAGAGTATTGCCAGATGGTAGAAACTCTGAGGCTATTTGAAGATGGCAAGTTGGTGGGGGAGGTGGAGCGAGGGATGGAGCAGGCTGAACGTGGGGAGTTGGTTCAGTTGGATTATATGGAGGAGCATGATGCCTGAATTCTTCTTAACCAGGCAGACTTACACAAAGTGGATGAATTTGGCTGAAGAAAGTCGATTGTGTTTTAGCAGGTCTTTGTTTGAGATGGAAAGAAATGCGTCATCGGGGCAGGAGCTGTGGGGGAAAAATAAATTGTATTCATATCGGAGCGTGGAAGGCACAGAGATAGTCTATAGGATTGATGCAGGGCAGGTTCAAGTACTGGCGGTTCGTCTTCCGAAAGCTTGCCTTTGCGGCGCACAGAAAAAAATTTGTGCCATCATTCTGGCTGCGGGTAAGGATGATTATAAAGAAATGCCGCTTCAGCTTACCTCCGTGGAAGGCAGTCCGCTGATTTCCAGAATAACTGAAGCTTTCATGGCCAGTGAAGTTGATGATCTCGTGGTGGTGCTGGGATATCAGGCAGAACGCATTAAAGAAGCGCTGGCGACAAAAAATGCGAGCAGGGATATTAATGTTGTTGTGAATCCTAATTATGCCGGCGGGCTGAGCAGTTCGCTTAAGTATGGTCTGCGCATGGTGCCCCGGAGTACGGCTGCGGTATTGCTCACTCTGGGGAACAGACCCTTCATAAACTCCAGAACGGTGAATGCTCTCATTGCTGCTTATAAGAGAGAGGGATCTCCTGCAGTTGTGCCTGTTTGCCAGCATGTAAGGGGGCATCCCATCGTCTTTGATGCTGCTTTGGTCCCGGATTTGCTCAGGGCTCGGGGGAACGTTGGAGGGAAAAGCGTGCTTCATCGCTATCGGGAGCAGTTAATGGAGGTGGTAGTGGATGATGATGGGATACTTAGAAAGATAGGAGAGCATTCAAATTGATATCAGGGGGAAATGATGCTGAAAAAAGTTGGCTTGAGTGATGCCATAGGAACGGTCCTAGCGCATGATGTAACAAAAGTCGTTCGGGGAAAGTACAAGGGCCCTCTTTTCCGCAGGGGACACGTGATACAAGAAGAGGATATCTCTGAGTTGTTGCAGATTGGCAAAGAACACCTTTATATAATGGAGCTTGAAGAAGGTGAAGTCCATGAAGAGGAAGCGGCCCTGAGGATAGCTCGAGCTATAGCTGGCCCCGGGCTTGAGATTGGTGAAGTTCAGGAGGGGAGAATCAACTTGAAGGTACAAGGCTTTGGTTTACTCAAAGTAAATGTTGCTCTGTTGAGGGAAATCAATTCCATTGGTGAAATCTCAATAGCTACTTTGCACACCAATACTGTGTGCCAGAAGGGTACTGTTGTAGTGGGAGAAAAAGTCACTCCGCTAATTATAAATGAAGATAAGCTGAAGGAAGTTGAAAGGTTATGCCGCGAGAGAGGGAGAGTGGTAGAAGTTATTCCCATTAAGAGGAGGAATATAGGAGTTGTTATTACCGGGAACGAAGTTTTCACGGGTAGGGTGGAGGACAAATTTGCCGGTGTTATTGCAGGAAAAGTTGCCGCTCTGGGATCGGAGGTAATGCATGTGGCTATTGTACCCGATGAAATTGGTATGATCGCGGAAGCATTAAGAGTAGCGAGGGATAGAAAGTGCGAGGTTATTGTTATTTGTGGTGGTTTGGCTGTCGACGCAGATGACGTTACGGTAGCTGGAGTTAGAAACGTTGGGGCAGAGATAATTTCTTATGGGTCCCCTGTAATGCCTGGAGCCATGTTTCTTTATGCCTTGTGGGATAGGATTCCCGTTGTGGGAGCTCAGGCTGCGGTAATCTATAACCCTGCAACTATTTTTGATCTCGTCTTGCCGCGCATTCTGGCGGGAGAGGAGATTTCCAGGGCAGATATAGTGGAACTGGGGCACGGAGGACTGTGCCTCAACTGCAAGCAATGCTCTTTCCCCGTTTGTCCCTTTGGCAAGTAGGTTTTAGTATTCGGAGGAAATGGATTTTCTCGCACTATCTTTGCTCAGGCCAGGTTATGTCGATGGGTGCATGTTAGGTAATGGATGGTAACCAAATGAAAAGAATGCTCATGTTAATTCTGGTGGGGCTGCTGGCAGGCATTCCTTTTAACGGGTGTTCTCCAGAAGAAAATTCTAGCATTGGCGTGGCAGTTGAATTTACTGATCACGCTGCGTGTGCCTATGTAAGCCAGGATAAAGGTTGGTTTGAAGAGGAAGGGTTGGAGCTAACTGCCTATGAGAGCTATGTAACTGGCATGGCGCTGGCCTCTGCTCTGGCACGTGGAGATATTCAGGTGGCCTACATCTGCCTGGTGCCAGCCATAAACGCCTATGCCAATGCGAGAGTGCCTATAAAGATAGTTGCTGGAACGCATAAGTATGGCTATGGGCTAGTAGTCAATCCCGATAAAATAAAAACCGTCGGAGATTTGGAGCAGCAGAATATGCGCATTGGATGCGTCAGGGAGGGAGGCTCTGTGGATGTTCTCCTTCATAAAATGATCGATGCGTACGATCTGAATGCAGATAGTGTATTGGGCAATATCCAGCGGATGAATCCCCCAAAACAAGTTCTGGCCATCAATATGGGAGAACTTGATGCAGCTTTCCTTCCCGAGCACTGGGCTACGATGGCAGAGGATCTTGGCTTCCAGATGCTGCTGATGAGCCAGGATGTTTGGCCTGATTTACAGGGGAGCGTTCTTGTGGCCAAGGAAGATATGATAAGATCTCATCCCAACGCTATAGGGGGATTGGTCAGAGTTTCACAGAAGGCAACTGACTGGATTAACCTCTATCCCCGGGAGGCAGCAGAAGTTGTGGCCCGGCAATTAGAGTCAGCTGAGGGAGATCTCTCGCCTGCCGAGGTTGCAGGAATGACTACATCTCTGGGAATTACGTCAGATGTTGTGCTGCGTTCCATGGACAGGATGGATTACACCTCCAACATTGATCCAGCTGTAATTCAGGAGGTGATACATTACATGGCAGAACTCGGCTATATCCAGAATAGCTTCAGTGCTGAGGATATTCTGGATTTGAGTTTCTTGGAGACATGATCTGGTTCAAGAACTTTAAGCCAGGGTGGGGGATAGTGCCCGTCGTCATATTTCTGGGCGTGTGGGAATTTATTGCTCGCCTGAACCTCATACCGGGAGAGATTTTCTTTCCTCCGTTTTCAGAGGTGATGAGGGAGTTCTATTATCTGTTGGCAAGTGGAGTGCTGGGCCATAATTTCCTGAGCAGTCTGGTGCGGGTATTAATAGGTTTTGTGGCGGGTTCTTTTGCAGGCCTGCTGGTAGGAACTGCAATGGGGTGGAAAGATATAGTGAACAAATCGCTGAGTCCTCTCGTCAGCCTGATATATCCCATTCCCGCTCTGGGCTGGTTACCGCTGTTGATGCTGTGGCTTGGCATTGGTGAAGCTCTTCCCATTGCCATTATCTTTATTTGTGCATTCTTCCCCATAGCATACAATACGGCTACTGGAATCAGAGCTGTGGATAAGAATTATATTCAGGTAGCCAAAACATTGGGGGCATCCGATGTAAAGATCTTGACTTCGATAATTATGCCGCTGGCGTTACCCAATATCTTCACCGGGCTCAGGCTTGAATCGGGGATGGCCTGGCGAGTGGTAATAGCGGCGGAGATGGTGGCTATTCCCTCGGGAATCGGGGCGTTGATGATGAAAGCCGAAAGCCTTATGCGGATGGACATTATCGTCGTTTGCTTGATAGTGTTGGCCGTGATGTGCTTTATCTTTGAAAAATTTTTTGCTTCCCTCGAAAAGAAGTTGACCAGCCATTGGAGATAATATGCCATCTGTAGAGCTGAGGAATATATGCAAGCATATCTGCAGGGACGTTTGCCTGGATATTTTTGACAAGGAGTTCCTCGTGTTGCTGGGGCCAAATGGCGCTGGTAAAAGCACTTTGCTTAATGTTATTGCCGGGCTGGTTGACTACGAAGGATCGGTTTTTTTCGATGGAGAGCCCGTGGATAGCTTACCTCCCAGCAAAAGGGAAATAGGCTACCTGTTTCAGGATTTGAATTTGTTTCCGCATCTGAATGTTGCCTCCAATGTAGCTTATAGCCTGAGAATTCAAAAATGGCCCTGGGATGCCATGGAAGCTCGAGTTGAAGAGCTACTTCATATAATGAAAATTAAGCATCTCTCTTCTCGCTATCCCGGACATCTAAGTGGGGGAGAGAAACAGCGGGTGGCCCTGGCCAGGGCACTTGCACTGGCGCCACAGGTTCTGCTTCTGGATGAACCGTTGAGTAGTCTTGATATGCAGTCTGCAAAGTACATGCGCATGGAGTTAAAGCAGCTGCAAAGACAACTGGGAATGACCACTGTATATGTAACGCATGATATGAAAGAGGCTAGAGAAATGGCTGATAGAATAGCCGTGATTGAGAGTGGCCGATTGGAACAGGTAGCTACTCCAGGAGAAGTGTTCTTCTCTCCTATGAATAAAAAAGTCTCGGATTTTATTGGAGCTCCCAATATCCTGGACTGCACCTGTTGCCACAGCGCGGGGCGAGGAATAGCAGAGGTTGAATGTGGGGGGCTCCCCATAATAGTACCCGATGACGGGAGTAAGGTGAGGAAGATTGCTTTGCTCCCCCGGGATATTTATATTTCTGAAAGTAAACCACCCGGGCCTGATGTCAACAGGTTTAAGGGGATCGTCAGCGGGATTGAAGTTGCTCCTGATATGGTCAGGCTGGAGGTTGAAGTAGGGGGAAACTGCCTTTCAGTGGAGATGCCACACTATATATATCAGGATATGCATTTGGCGGTGGGGAAAGAGGTATTCCTGATATTTAAGTTGAGAAATATAAAAATCTATCGAGGTGAAGAGAGTAAAAAGAAAAATGTATGAGATTGTTAAGAGAAAGTTCGCCGATATCATAAATCAAAATGAACTTGAGAAGGAGGACGTAATAATCAGAGCTGTTCCTCTCTCACCTGAGGAAGCTATTGGCAATCCCGAGGATAGAGATTATCCCCTGGTAATTGGGAGGGAGCGCCTGATGCAGGCAGAGTTTAAGAGTTTCCTGGGGCAAGCCTTTACGGATATGTATGGTGATTTTGCTGGGAAGCTGGGCGATATTGTAGCGATGGATCTGAAGAATAATTTTCGCAGGGCCATATTCATTTCGAGCCTTAATGCGGTGATGAGAAGCTTGAATTTGGTGGATAAAACCGTACATTGCAGAGATAATGAACCACGAGTATGCAGCCAGGAACTGGTAAAATTTCTTGAGAGGAGCTATGGACATCCCCGGATAGCCTTCACCGGTTTTCAGCCAAGGATGGTTGAAGCTCTGTCTGGTAAATTTGAATTGCGAGTGGCAGATATGGACCATGACAATATTGGCAAGAAAAAATTCGGAGTGATAATCGACGGCCCTGATAGGACAGGAGAAAACTTGCGATGGTGTGATATAGCATTGGTTACGGGTACAACTGTTGTCAATAGTACGTTTGAGCAATTTATGATAGCCAAGCCAGTCATATTTTATGGCATTACGGTCTCTGGCATGGCGAAATTGCTGGAGCTTAAACATTTCTGCTACTGTGGACACTGAAAAAAAGATCTGTGGTAGTACTGTGAGTTATAATTTCTGGTGCAAAGGAGAAGCGAAATGAAAATTATTGACGATCTGATCTCCAGCATTAAAGAAGATGCTGAAGTGAGTGAAGTATATGCCTGCGTTTTTTGGACAGCGGTGGTGAGCAGGCATTGTGGTTTAGCTTCTACTCTTACGGAGGGACATCCGTATCATAAGAGAGTGAGGGATCCTGGAGAACTGAGAAGCAGGTCGGCGCTGGAGATAGCCCAGTATGTTCGATCAGATAGTTTGCTGGAAGCATCCATCGGCATGGCCGCTATCAATTCTCTGGTAGATATTGATAAAACTAAATGTACTGAAAAGAATGCCTTTGATGCATTAGCTGCAAAGGGGAGGGATAAGGATATTGCAATAGTGGGGCATTTCCCCTGGATACCAAAGCTCAAAGGGGTAGCTCGCAATCTCTGGGTCATTGAACAGCGGCCTCGTGAGGATGAGGGAGAACTCCCGGCTGATGCGGCAGAAGAGATACTCCCCCGTGCTGATGTCGTTGGCCTCACTGGAACGGCGATAACAAATCATACCATCGAAAAATTACTGGATTTGAGCAGGGGCAAGTTTATCGTTATGGTAGGGCCTTCCAGCCCTCTGTCGGAAGTATTGTTTGATTATGGCATCGACGTCATAGGGGGAGCGGAAATAGTTGATACTGCAAAGCTAGTTCGCTTTATTACTGAAGGGGCTACTCATACGCAAACGGAGGGAGTAAAGCACCTGAATATGTTCAGGAATGGTGTGTGATGGATTTTGAACTTTCCGAGGAATGCAAGGCTCTGCAAGGAGTGGCCAGGGATTTCGCCGAGAAAGAGATTGCGCCTACCGTTACTGCTGCCGAAAGGGCCCACAGATTCCAGCGCGAGATCGTTAACAAAATGGCTGAACTGGGCTTTTGGGGATGCCCCATTCCAGAGAAGTATGGCGGAAATGGTCTGGGATTTGTGGCTCATGTCGTGCTCTGTGAGGAGATCGCTCGAGTAAGTTGTTCGCTTGCGGTTCTCTTCAACGCGCAGACTATGGGAACTTCAAGAGCCATCCTTGAATTTGGTACAGAGGCGCAGAGGAGGAAATACATACCCAAGCTTGTCGGTGCGGAGTTTATAGGATGTTTTGCAGTTACCGAGCCCGATGCAGGAAACGATGTCACAGCAATGACCACGGTAGCTACTCGAGAGGGTGACCGCTATATCATAAATGGGGTTAAGACGTGGATCAGCCTTGCCCAGGTGGCCGATGTAGGGCTTATTTTTGCCTATACCTCCCTTGGTCGAAAGCATAGAGGGATTTCTGCCTTTATTGTAGATATGGATCTACCTGGCATTTCTTGCTCTCCTGATCAGGAAAAGCTTGGATGGCGCGCTGCTCCTACTGCGGAAATATATTTTGATAACGTTAGTGTTCCTGATAGTGCTATGCTGGGGAAGCCTGGGCAGGGATTTGAAATCATGCTGAGATGTTTTGACAACATGCGCCTGACAGCAGCAGCGCGCGCCGTAGGCAATTGTCAGGCCCTTATCGATGAGAGCATTAAGTACTCTACTCAACGGGTGCAGTTTGGGCAAGATATAGGCCGCTTTCAGATGGTACAGGAAGTAATTGCCCGAATGGTGGTAGAGACCGAAGCGGCCAGGTTGCTTACCTATCGCAACGCGAATCAGAAGGACCTTGGCCACCTGCACAATACTCTAGAGGCTTCCATGTCCAAGTATTTTGCCTCCGAGGTCGCTTCCAGAATAGCCGATGATGCCTTCAGAATCATGGGGGCCTATGGCTGTTCTGGCCAACAGCGCATAGGGAGGCTTCTGCGCGATGCCAAGATGCACCAGGTGCTGGATGGGTCTTCTAATATCCACAAAATGATCGTTGCTACTGATGCGCTGGGGTACAGAAGAGCTAATCGCTAAATGTTCTCCAGTATGCTTATGTGGGTCGATAAAGCAATTGTTCTAATGCTTTGTTGAAAGTAATGTGGGCAAAGAGTAAAATCCTCTGGTTAAAGTAGGGGGGTAAAATGAGCAAAACGGCCTGGGCATGGATTTGGTTTGTGTTTCTGCTGATAGTTGATGTTTCTGTCCCCTGGATTGTGCTCACTCATGTTGAGTCGATTAGCGGGTCTTTCTTATTCTGGGTGATCTGGGTAATAGCAGCTATTATCAGCGCCTTTATTATTTTCATGAAGTGGCAGGATGTGGCAAGATGAGCGCTTCTTTTTGGGCCTGGTTTGGCATAGGGATTTACATTGTTGTAGGTCTCGCCATAGCATTCATGGCGAGGAAGGGGATGGGGGTTGGTGTAAACGAATTTTTCCTGGCAGGGCGTGGCCTTGGGGGCTTCGTTTCCTCTTTGACCTACAGCGCTACTACCTATAGCGCCTTCATGATGATTGGCCTGGCGGGCCTGACCTACAACACTGGAATTGGAACTCTGGGGTTTGAATTAACCTATCTCTGTGGTATCTTCATGCTGGTCTTTTTTCTCCCCCGCTTCTGGCTGGCAGGGCACAAGTATGGATATATTTCGCCGGCGGAGTTGCTGGCGGATCGCTACCAGAGCAAGTGGGTTG
>JAGYOV010000189.1 GCA_018399375.1 Dehalococcoidia bacterium | reverse complement strand
CCACGAGATGAAATCAAAAGCATATGGGGCAGCTATTTCGTGTACCAGGGAATGGGCGTCTTCTGCCTTTAAGGCGGTTGTGGGGGAAGGCACGAAAACTCCCATTAGAAGGGCTAGCAATCCTATAAAGACTATACCGTAACGATAAAAATTATGCATGCTCTTGCGATGTTATTCTTTGCCAGGGAAGTGAGGCTCTCTGTCCAGGGTAGCCATTGTGAAGAGGCGGATAGCAATTCTCATGATAATAGAATCGTAAACGGTATCATCTTCCAGATCAAGTTTCGTAAATAGATAACAATGCTGGCTTTTGCTCTTCACTATCCCCGAGGTAATGATTTATAATCAGTTGTGGTGCAGGTAGCATATGCTGGACACAGTTGTAGAGAAGCTTTAAATGATTGGCATGATATGGGTGTATTAAGTCTATTCTGTGTTTTATATGCGCGGCAAAAGTTTATAGAAGTATAGAGTGCAACTGAATGGAGCTTATCGATTTTCATACGCACTGGTTTAGAAGAGAACTTGTTAATCCTACTCTTGTTGAGTTTCTGGAGGATAATAATCCCTCTTTCATGCAGCGGATCGATGATTTTGCCAGCGGCCCCCGTGCATCTGTGGATTACTTTAAGAGCCAGGGGGTAAATTATGCCGTGGTATTGCCTGAATATGCACCGGCAACCAGTGCCTTTGTTTCTACTGAAGATGTCGTAAAACATTGTCAGGGCGAAGACATGCTTATTCCATTTGCGAGCTTGAATCCTAACACTGATCCCGAACCAGCAGTGAGACTGGAACATTACGTGAAAGATTATGGAGTGAAGGGTCTTAAACTACTGCCTTCATACCAGTTTTTCTATCCCAATGAAGCCAGACTTTATCCCGTTTATGCTGTTGCACAAAGACTGAACATTCCAGTCGTGTTTCATATAGGTTCTTCGAAATTTAAGGGAACCAGAATGAAGTACTGTGACCCCATTTATCTGGATGACATAGCTGTCGATTTCCCTGACTTGAAGGTGGTCATGGCCCATAGTGGTAGAGGATTCTGGTACGACAGGTGTTTTTTCCTTTCCCGTTTCCATAAAAACTTTTATATGGATATTACTGGACTGCCTCCCAAGAATCTCTTGCGTTACTTCCCTGAGCTGGATAGCAATGGAGAAAAGGTTGTCTTTGGTTCAGATTGGCCTGCTATGCCCACAGGGATAAGAGAAAACGTAGAGGTAATAAAATCATTGCCTATTAGCAGCAAGACTATAGAGGGAATTCTCTACCGTAATGCAGAAAAGATACTTTTTGATAGTTGAGATCCAGTAGGAATTGCGCTTCTAGCTCAGCCGTTGGCACTTGCCCATATTACTCAACTGTGAAGTATATTTAGTTTAGTTGTGGCTTTGGACTCTTGACAATTAGTATTAGAGGTAACTAGAATAGGTGAGTTGGCTTTAGTGGAGTCTGCGAGTTGGGATTATCTCACTTGTGCTGAAATAACATTGGAAAGGAGATTTGAGCGAGCCT
>JAGYOV010000188.1 GCA_018399375.1 Dehalococcoidia bacterium | reverse complement strand
AAGGAAGAGAGGAACGTTGGCATGTATGCCACGGGAGTGGTATTGAATAAGGGAGATCATGTCTACTACACTTCTGCGGGAGGAGGAGGTTTTGGCAATCCGATAGAGAGAATCCCCGAGAACGTTCTTGAAGACGTTAAGGACGAGTGGTTAAGTCTGGAATGTGCTCGGGACTGGTATGGAGTGGTAATTGATGAGGTTGATGCTGAAGCCTGCGATTACCGCATCGACGAGGATGCCACTCGGAAGTTGCGAGAAGAGATGAAGACCAAGAGCATTCCTGAGGGATTTGGTCCTCACGAGATACATCCCTTTGGCAAGGACATTAAGCCTGCGTGGATACCCACCCAGGAAGAGGTGATGCCGCACATTACCATTTCCCGGCCGCCGGGCTGGTAGAGTAGATTTCGCTAGCAGGGCTAAAGTCTTCCAATGATTTTAGCCCTGCTGGTGCAGTTGGAGAAGGTATATTGGTTGGGGAGTTTAATAATGGTGAAGAGCTAAAAGGAGAAGAGCAGGATGAGCGATAGACAGAAATATTTCAATGAGAAGATGGCGACGTTATCGCTGGATGAGACGCATGAAGTTCAGGAGAAGGCCTTGAAGAAGCAGCTGGACTATGTCTGGGCGAAGTCGCCTTTTTATCAGAAGAAGTTTGGAGAGGTGGGGATAGAGCGGGGGGAGATAAAGACGCTGGAAGATCTGGCGAAGCTACCGGTAACCATGAAGACGGAGTTGCGCGATAGTCAGATGGAGGCGCCGCCAGTAGGGACATATGCCTGTGCACCGCCGGAGAGTATCAAGAGGATTTATTCTACCAGTGGTACTACGGGGCGGCCGACCTATATAGGAGTTACTCGTAACGACATAGAGACATGGCGTGAAGCGACGAGCAGGGCATTATGGTGTGGAGGTTTTCGGCCTGGAGACCGGATGCCGCTGGTGGTAGCGCCTTACCTGATAGCTGCGTCTTATATTGACGCGATAGAGAATGTAGGGACATGTATACCGGTAGGAGTGGGAGCGACGGAGAGGCTGATAGGCGCTTTCCAGAATGCAGGAGGAAATGCTTTTCTGTCCACGTCTTCCTATCCGCGGTTTTTTGCCAGCTCGCTGGTCAAGCGAGGAATAGATCCTAAGAGTCTGGGGATCAAGATAATACTGGCGGGAGGAGAGCCGGGGGCTTCTGTTCCGTCCTATCGACAGCAGGTAGAAGAGGCTTTTGGGTGTCAGTTTCTGGAGATGATGGGCAATGGCGACATGTGCGGGCAGATCTTCTCGGAATGCGAGTACAAGCATGGCATGCACTTCGTTGCCCAGGGCATAGTGCACGTTGAAATAGTTGATCCTGAGACGCTTGAGCCTCTGGAGATAAAGGAAGGAGTTACGGGAGAGTTGTTGTACACCTCGCTGCAGCGGGAGTGTCAGCCGCTGGTGCGCTTTCGGACGAGAGACCACGTGAGGGTGACACAGACCAGTTGTGAGTGTGGTCGTACTGGTTTTGGCATTCGGTGTATAGGC
>JAGYOV010000187.1 GCA_018399375.1 Dehalococcoidia bacterium | reverse complement strand
AGCAGCAGCAGGCAACGCCAAGGCTGGAACAGCCACAGGTGCTAGCACCATAATCGCTGCCATAACAGAGAGAAAAATTTGCGATAATGTTTTTCTGACCGCGCTTTCGCGTTGGCGCCCGAATAAATCTCGCTTCACGCCTTCCCTCTCGCACAAGCAGTGCAACTTCCATTTCCTATCTATATACATTCCATCCTTCTCCACTTTGAAGTCACCGACCGGTCCCCTTTTGAGCTTTGACGAATAGAAAGGCAAGCGCTATGACAAGTACCAGGAATACCAGCGCAAGAGTGACTATGCCACCTGCTCCCAAGTCATTTGCAGTACTGCTTGATGTCGCTGCCGGAGCAACAATAGTGAACTGGCCTCGCTGTCCCTCCAGGCATACATCATAGTTGCCGGGACTCGTTTTGCTGGTTCTGAAAACCACGCTCTGACAGGCACCCGGCGAAATGCTAACTACCTGGCTATCCATCAGAATGCCATCAATATACAGAGATGCAGTATGGGCATCCCTATTGCTACCATGATTGGCTATGTTAACGGAAATTTCAACTTGCTGGTTGGGGACAACTTGCCGAGGAGAAATATGGAGATAGGAAGAGGAAAAATATGCAGTCTGGGGCAGTGCCCCATAGACTCTATGCACTTCTCTCTTTTCTACCATCAGAGCGGGCCCACCAGGATCAACAATTGTTCCGTTTGCTTTCCCATCAGCATCTCCCAATCCACCATCGGTTAGAACTAAAGTTAACTTATTGTCGCCGTCGTCATCTTCCAGAAACGGCGTCATATCAACCCATCCCTGAATCTCATGCCACTTCCAGTATTGAGTTCCTGTAGATATCTCTACAGGCAGCGCCAGGTCCACCGTGACAGTTGCTCCAGGGCTGATTCCTGCAACATTGAAGGAAAACAAACCGTGTGGAAATGTGATTCCATCCGGCATACCAACATCAGGCAAAGCTCCTTCAGCCATGGCCTCCAGATCATCAATATTGCCCAGGCTCGAAGAAAAGGTGGCAACACCTGTACCGGTAGCAGTGCGGACTCTCTCAGGCGGCGACATAATAGTTACATCGCTATCCCCAATAGTAAATGCGATCCTGTCTTCATCCAGCACTTCTCCCCGCAAGGTATACGTAGTGCCAGCAGCGACTTCCGGAGCTCGAACCGCATAAGAAAACCTTGCTTCACCACCTATAAAGGAGAACTTAATCATATCTCCTGTTTGCTCAACTTGTTCTTCTGGCAATGAACTGCTCACATAGATAAACCCTTCCGGCAATATTTCAACTACCTGCCCAAAAGCACCACAGCCCACTGTTTCGATAGCGACATCAAATTCATTCCCCCACGTTACCAGAGAGGGGAGCATCCTCATGCCCGATGGCGCCAGCACCATTACGCCATCATCCTCCACACTCTGAGAAATTCTATCCTCGTCCATAACTCTGCCATAAAAGGCGAAGGTAGTGCTTTCAGATACTCTCGGTGCCCTAACCGCGTAGGTAAAGTCCGCAGTAT
>JAGYOV010000186.1 GCA_018399375.1 Dehalococcoidia bacterium | reverse complement strand
TCAATAAAAAGAAGTACATCTTGGCCTTCTTCATCGCGGAAATACTCCGCCATAGTTACTCCTGTCAAACCTACTCGAGAACGGACGCCAGGGCTTTCATTCATCTGGCCAAACACCAGAGTTGTCCGATCCAAAACCCCAGATGACTTCATATCCAACCACAAGTCATTCCCTTCACGCGATCTCTCTCCCACACCGGTGAATACTGAAAACCCCCCGTGCTCAGCTGCAATATTTCTAATGAGCTCCATAATAACCACCGTTTTCCCCACACCAGCACCTCCATAGGCTCCAACTTTTCCTCCTCTGGCAAAGGGAACAACTAGATCCATCACCTTAAGCCCCGTCTCCAGCACCTGAGGAGTAGTTTCCTGTTCTGTTAGCGAAGGAGGCAAACGATGAATAGGGCGTTTTTCCTCGCTCTTTACCTCGCCAAGTCCATCTAGCGGCTCTCCGAAGACATTAAACAAACGCCCCAGAGTCGCCCTTCCCACGGGAACGGATATGGGCGTTCCCATATCAATGGCCTTTACTCCCCTTGCCAGGCCGTCAGTAGCAGTCATGGAAACTCCACGCACCCAGTTATTTCCTATATGAGCGTGCGTTTCCACGATAATTCTATCACCACCCTCCATGGGAATCTCTATACCATTGTTGATTGCCGGCAATTCGCCTGGCGGAAATTCAATATCCACAACTGTGCCGATAACTTGTACTACTTTACCTTCTGCCATTTGGCTACCTCCTTAGGATCCCAAAGACTCCACCCCCCCACAAATATCACAAATCTCTTCAGTAACGGTCTCCTGTCGCACTTTGTTCAAAGTTAAAATCAACCCCTCAATAACTTCCTTGGCGCTATCACCTGCATTTCGCATAGCAACCATCCGTGCCGACTGCTCGCTGGCAATGAGTTCAAGGACAGCATGATATACCTGCATCTCTACATAACGGGGTAACAATTCCTCAGCTATATCACCGGGATCAGGCTCCCAGATAAATTCACCCCTTTGCGACACAGGAACTTCCGGCGGTTCAACGGGGAGCAATACATCCAAAACTGGTTGCTGCACTGCAGTACTAACAAACCGAGGATAGGCCAGATACACCTTATCAACCGTCTCACTAATAAAATCATCGATCACCACCCTCGAAATGGGCAACGTCTCAAACAGAGTAGGGCGATCACTCATGCCAGAAAATTCAGCACGAATGTCTATTCCACTATACCGTGCAAAACTGCGTCCCTTGCGCCCTATGGTGACAAGGGTAACAGGAACCCCCTGTTCCAGAATAAACTTGGCGACAAACCGGCTTAAGTTGGCATTTAAACCCCCACACAAGCCACGATCCGTAGCAATGTATATAATCGCAATTCTCTTTATTTCCTTTCTTCTTTGCAGCAAGGGAAACGCTTCCCCTTCAATTTTAGGGTGTATAGCCAAGTCAGCAATTACCTGACTTATTTTCTCGTTGTAAGGTCGCCCTGCCAGTGCCTGATTCTGAGTCCGCTTTCGCTTGGCGGTGGCAATCATTTCCATCGCCCGGCAAATCT
>JAGYOV010000185.1 GCA_018399375.1 Dehalococcoidia bacterium | reverse complement strand
ATAGACCAAACCGCTTGGCTAAAGGATTGCGCTCCAATAAAACGGGAACAATTGGGGTAGTTGTTTCTGACATAGCAAACCCTTTCTTTGCTTCTGTGGTGAAGGGGGCAGAAGAAGCGGCACGGCAGCGAGGGTACAGTATTATCCTCAAGGATAGCGATGAGGATTACGAGAAAGAAGAGGAAGCCATTCAGGTAATGTTGGCTGAACAGGTTGATGGGCTTCTTATCACGCCGGTGCAAAGCAGCAAGGAAACGATAGAAAGGCTTGCCAGAAGTGGTTTTGCGTTTGTGCTATTGGGCCGCCATTTTGATGACATAGAAACTGACTATGTGGTTACAGACGACGTTCAAGGTGGTTTCCTGGCGACAGAGCATCTAATAAGCCTTGGTCGTAAGAGAATTGCAATGATTAATGGCCCTCTTTATATCTCTAGTGCCAAGGAACGTTTCCAAGGATACAAGAAAGCATTGGAACATTATGGGATTCGGTTGGATAGATCTATAGTCAAAGATGGAGCAGTCACAACAGATGACGGCTATGAGATCAGTAAGGCTCTATTGAACCATGAGTCTTGTCTTACAGGGATCTTTGCTTACTCTGACTTTGTCGCCTTTGGGGCAATGCGCGCCATTCGTGAGGCTGGGCTGAAGATTCCCGATGATATAGCTATTATAGGCTATGATAATATAGAATTCTCTTCTTGTCTGGAAGTACCTTTAACAACAATAGAAATCCCTAAACAGAAGCTTGGGAGCAGTGCTGTTAGAATCTTAGATGAAAGGACAAGGGATAGAAAAAAAGATGTGTTAAGATCAATACTGGAAGTTAACTTGATAGTTAGGACATCTACTACTCAAATTCCACACTATGCGATGCAAAGAAGATCCACTAGGAGGTGATGTGGCTACCTGAGGGTAGCTTCCTAACAATGGATGCATGCTACACCAAAAAGTGACAAAGAAGGAGGAACGTATGAAAAAAGTGACTTTGTCGATGCTGGGAATTCTCCTGCTGCTAAGCTTTGCCGGTCTTGCCAAGCAAACAGTAGTCCTCAATTCCTACATGTCGGATCCTGCTCCAAAGGCTGCTCTAGCACAACTGGTCCAGGACTTTGAGGCAGCAAACCCCGACTACACTATTGTGGTGAACACGTTTGCCCATGAGGACTTTAAAACGCTGTTGCGAACATGGCTTCCGATGGAAAAGGCCCCTGATGTTGTGACCTGGTTTGCTGGGGAACGCATGCGTTACTTCGCAAGCCAAGGCTTGTTGGAGCCGCTCTCAACCGTTTTTGGAGAAGATGGGTTTAATTCCCATTTTCCATCCTCATTCAAGAGCTCCTGTGAGTATAGCGACGAGATTTACTTCCTACCGCAAAGTTGGTATTGGTGGGGAGTCTACTATCGAAAGTCGATTTTTCAGAGTCAAGGAATTCAGGTTCCCGTCACATGGGCGCAGTTTCTCAACGCTTGCGGTAAGATCAAGAGTGCTGGATATATCCCCATCACCATCGGTACCAAGTACTTGTGGACAGCTGCAGGATGGTTTGACTACCTTGATCTGAGAGTG
>JAGYOV010000184.1 GCA_018399375.1 Dehalococcoidia bacterium | reverse complement strand
ATTCGCCAGAAAGGTCAGGTGCTCTGGCGCCGCACCCCTCTTCAATACCACGCGTACAGAAAACTGGAAAGGGATTCTCTGATAGGGCCTTGTGCCATCAAACAACGGCAGTGCTGGACTAAAGGCCTCAAAATCAAGGTAGTATAAAGGGTAACGCAGTGTCCTGAGGAAAGTTCTAATAGCGTCCCATTTTATCCAGATTTGGCCATTCAGGGCACACCAGCGCTGTACTTGCTGGTTGTTACTAAGCCGGAAATGTGCCGGGATATCTTTGATGGAGACTATTCCTAACTTAAATAATATCTGCGCCTTTTGCATGCCAGAGTGAAGCTCAAAGACATTGTCCTCGGGTAAGAAGTCCCAGCACCCGCGTACAGGGCAAGGAGAAGGCTCCCGGCAATGTCGCCCTATGGAAACGTCCGGGCAGTTCTGCAATGCAATGGTCTTCTGTAATTCTTTGCTGCGCTGCGGCACCTCCCGGCCGACCTTTTCGACATCCACGGTGATATTTTCCAGGCGAAAGAACTTCTCCGGTTCTATTTCTCCCTTCCTGATATAATTGCTGTTGACGTATATCAAGTAGCACTTCCTTATTTTCAATCCAAACGCCTGATAGCAATGCCTTTGAAAAGCAACGTCCTCAACATGCACAGGCTTAACCGATGGGGAACTCTTGACCTCAACTATATCCCACTCATCATTTCCCGAAGGGCAGAGAATATCTGCCCGGGCATAGACATCGCCAACCTTGATGCCCGGCTGGAAGAGAGTCACGCGCCAGCGCAGAAACTCAGATATCTCCTCAAGGCTACTGCTGAAGCTGTTCCGCGGCACTTGAACACCCCTGCGAAAGAGCTTCAGCGCCAGGTCCTCCACCATATGGCCTTCTTCAAAAGCATGTTTAGCAGTGATATCGGGCTTTTCCACCAGGTCTGGTCGATGAAAAACGGTCCAGAGATATTTGGGGCATTGCATCCCCATGAGATATCGAGTTTTCGTCATTAGCTCTACCATAAGCTCTTTATCCTCACCTCTCTCGAGAATACCGGCAATAGTTCAACTCCCTTCGCAAGATACTCCTCCCTTTGCTCGTTAGAAAGTAACCATCTTCACCACTGGATACCAGACCCCCTGCGACCAGCTTTTCCAGCAACGTCTCCAGATATCGTTGAAATTCAAATTTTTGATCGAAGTTGAAGTATTCCACGCTGGCCAGGCCCTCCCCCCGAAAACACTCTTCATATTCCAGAGCGATATCTTCTCTGCTGTGCACTTCTTGCAAAATAAAAAGCGTCCACGTCCTGAGATAACCTTCACCAAGACTCTTCATGAAATCCTCTCCTCTGCCGATTACACCAATTGCCTTGACGACCAGGTCTATGGCCGACTTCAAAATGGTCAAGCCGATGGCCAACCCCACCAGCGCATCCACGATGAATATTCCAAACCGGGCACAGATAATACCAGCAAACACGATAATCGCCACCAGAATATATCGCCTGCTGTCTTCTGACTGCGCTACCAGAGAAAGACTGCCGGAATTACGTCCCACAACGCCTTGATAGACAGACATGATGTAACAAACTAT
>JAGYOV010000183.1 GCA_018399375.1 Dehalococcoidia bacterium | reverse complement strand
AAGAAATCCACCATATTTTTCGTTCTTATCCCTTCGAAATCGAAATCCTCTACTACTTTGAATGCCTCTCCTTGGAATTTACTGGAGAGGAGGCATTTTATAGCCAGTCTCCTCATTTTCCTGGGCATCAACTGACGGTAGCAACGTGGCTTGGGCCCGAAAGCCACTCCACCTCCTCTGAGAATAGGAGATTTTATATCTCCCCTCCGAGCTCTGCCAGTGTGCTTTTGTGAGTATAACTTTCTGTTACTCCCCCTCACTTCTCCCCTTGTCTTTGTAGAGGCAGTACCCTGACGACGATTAGCCAGCTGCCTTACCATGGCCTGATGGACTACAGCACCGTTAAAGGGAATGCCAAAGATATCTTCCCTGATCTCAGTTTGCCCAGCTATCTCGCCCATCGAATTATATACCGGAGCTTGCATTCTTATATCCCAGCCTTCCTGATAATTAATAACCCACCGTTAGCACCAGGCACCGATCCTTTCAGCAAGAGCAGATCGCGATCCGGATCAGACTGAACAACCGTAGCATTGCGCAAGGTCATCTGCCGATTCCCCAAATGCCCCGCCATGCGCTTCCCCTTCAGCACCTTGCCAGGGAAGGTGGTTCCACCAATGGAACCCGGCGCGCGCTCTCGATCAGATTGCCCGTGAGTTTTAGGACCGCGGTGAAAATGATGTCGCTTTATTGTACCAGCAAACCCCTTGCCTTTAGTGAGGCCTTTTATATCCACCAGATCTCCTCTTTCTAAAAAGCTGCAGTCTATCTTATCACCTCGATGAACGTCCTCCACATCGCCAACCCTAAACTCTCTCAGGTAACTAAAATTCCCCAGGTCCTTAAGATGGCCACGTTCCGGTGAATTAATATTCTTCACCTCTTTCGAGGCCAGCTGGATGGCAGTGTAGCCATCTTTCTCTTTGCTCTTCACCTGCGCTACAACACATGGTTTCACCTCGACAGCAGTCACCGACACTACCTCTCCACTCTCCTGCACGAACCGGGTCATACCTAACTTCTTCCCTATAATGCCTGAAAACATCTCATTACCTCGATATCATATGGTGCTAGCTCAAAATTTACCCGCATAATTTTGTCAGTTCAAAAACAAGGCCCTATTATAGCTTAATATCTATCTCCACTCCAGACGCTAAGTTAAGTTGCGTCAGAGCATCTACAGTCTTAGATGTTGGCTGTAGTATGTCAATCAACCTCTTATGCGTCCGAATCTCAAATTGCTCTCGGGAATCTTTATCGATGTGAGGAGAGCGAATAACACAAAACTTTTCGATGCGCGTGGGAAGAGGAACTGGCCCCGTAACTATCGCCCCCGTGCGCTCTGCCGTTTCTACTATTTGCTTAGCTGCCTGATCGACCAACTTGTGATCGAAACCCTTGACCTTAACACGAACTTTTTGCCCAATCATTTAACTCTTCCCGCCCTGCCTGATAATTTGCTCGCTGAGATTTAATGGAAGCGCCTCGTATTTTTGAAATTGCATTGTGTGGCTTGCCCTCCCCTGACTAAGAGACCGCAAATCACCCGTGATCCCAAAGGCCTCCGCCAGGGGGATAAGACAGCGCA
>JAGYOV010000182.1 GCA_018399375.1 Dehalococcoidia bacterium | reverse complement strand
CATACGCTGGTATCGTGATCGCCGTGGTTCTTGCTATTGCCTGGGCAAGGATTGCTGGCTTGCGTTCCGTTGCTTGGACAGATGCCTTTCAAGCTCTGGTTATGATTGTAACCAGTGCTGTGATACTGGGAATTGTAGTCCACGCGCTTGGGGGATTTGGCAGCTTCTTCAGCAAACTGGAGGCGACGGTTCCTGGACAGTTGACGGTGCCCTCTTCCGGTGGGGCCTGGGACTTAAATATGTTTATCGGCCTGACTTTACCCTGGCTTTTCTTCTGTGTATCCAATCCTCAGGTAAGTCAGAGGCTATTTGTCCCTAAATCGGTTACGGCTATGAAGCAGATGCTGGGAGGGTTCTTTGTCTTTGGCCTTCTTTATACTTTGATAGCGGTGCTATGGGGTTTCAGCGCTGAATTGCTGGTTCCCGGTTTAGAAAATGCGGATATGGCTACTCCAGCGCTGCTAAGCCAGCCCATGATCCCTATGGCATTGGCTATAATTGTCATGGTGGGTATCACAGCAGCAGCTATTTCAACCATCGATTCTATTTTGCTAACGCTGTCCTCCATGTGGGCACGCGATATACACAGGGGGATTATTAATAACGGGCTTTCAGAGGAGCGACAGCTTAAAATCGGGCAGAACTGGGTTATCCCGATTATGGCAATCATTGCCTTCCTCTTTGCCTGGTGGGCTGCGGGGAAGAGTGGGCTATCCTTTATGATCGCGCCGCTTTCCTCGGCTGCGTCTGCAGGCCTTCTCATGATTGTCCCTGCTATATTTGGTGCATTTTTCTGGAAACGAGGGACGAAGGCAGGTGTGCTTGCCAGCACCATTGTGGGAGCCGTTGTAGTTTTGGTTCTCCAGGGAACGGGATTTAAGCCTCTGGGGTGGTGGCCGGGCGTATGGGGGGCTGTAATTTGCGTGGTTCTTTTCTTTAGTGTTAGCCTTATGACCAGACCCCCAAAGGAAAAAGCGGAAGAATTTATGGGTTATCTTAAGGAAAAGCTGACAGAGGGGAAGTTTATCTAGGTCTTAATTGCTCCTGTGGGGCGTAGCTGGGCATGGGCTAAATTTTGAGATATGTTGCAGGATAATGTGGGATAATCCTTCAATTTCACTTCTTCTTCTTGCTGGAGGCAAATCACAACGGTTAGGTCGGCCGAAGCTGTTGTTGCCTTTTGGCAATAAAACTATCATAGAGAAAACGCTTGATAATGTGCTTGCCTCTGAGTTGAACGAGGTGGTGGTCACTTTAGGAAGCGATGCAGAGGAGATAGCGGCGAGGCTAAGGGGAAAAGCAGTTAAGATTGCAATGAATCAGCATTATCTCTATGGAATGGGGACTTCCATAGCTGCTGGTTTGGATTTAGCTGATAAGGAAGCCAGTGCAATAGTGGTTGCTCTGGCCGATCAGCCTGCCATTGGGAGTGATCTCATTAACATGTTGTTACGGGAGTTCCGCATGGGGAACAAAGGCATAGTTGTTCCTATCTGTGAAGGGAAGAGAGGTCATCCCGTTATATTTTCTTCCAGATACAGAGCAGAACTCTTGCAGTTGAAGGGGGAGGTTGGGGGTAGAGAGATAATTGCCAGGCACCAAGATGATG
>JAGYOV010000181.1 GCA_018399375.1 Dehalococcoidia bacterium | reverse complement strand
GGAAATTCTACGGCGCCACCTACCTTTTCGATGCCCTTGGTCAAAGGCTTGGCCTGGTTTCGGATTTGAAGCAGTGTTTTCCTCACAGCTATAAACAAATCATTTCGCTTGCCTACTATCTGATTCTTGAGGCAGACAGCCCGTTGAGTCGCTTTTCGAAATGGTCTTCGCTGCATCAGCACCCGCACGGGCAGGATATTCCATCCCAGAGAAGCAGTGAACTCTTTGCTTCCATAACAGAAGAGGACCGCCATCGATTTTTCCAGCTCCAGGCGGCCAGGCGCTGTGAGAAGGAATACTGGGCCTATGATATCACCTCTGTATCAAGCTATTCGGAATGCCTGAAACAGGTCAGGTATGGCTACAACAAGGAGCGGGACCATCTGGCGCAACTCAATCTGGCCCTTGTATTCGGTCAGGAATCAAGCCTGCCCTTCTATTATCGCAAGCTGCCGGGAAACGTTACCGATGTCAAAACCGTCAGGAACATGCTGGCAGACATGGACTTTTTGAACCTCAAGAAGGTTCATCTGGTCATGGATCGGGGATTCTACAGCATCAATAACATCAATGACTTGTACAAAGAGCACCACAAGTTCCTCATTGGAGCCAAGCTTTCTTTGAAGCTTGTAAAAGAGCAGCTCCATAGCGTTCGTCATTCTCTGCGTGAATGGTCGAATTACTGCGAGAACCATGACGTCTTTGCTCTGTGCGTTCCCGTGAAATGGAACTATTCCCAGGAACGTCCCTATAAAGGGGATACCCTCCGGGGAGAGCGAAGGATGTATCTTCATCTGTATTTCAACAGCGAGCGGGCTGCCGAGGATGAGCAACGACTAACGCGGCGTTTGCTGGCACTCCAGAAGGAACTACAAAGTGGCGCCATGAAGCCCGAGAACTCAAAGCTCTACGATAAATACTTTGAAATCCATGAAACACCGACACGAGGCATCAAAGTGATTGCCAGGCAAGCGGCGATAGACGAGGCCAGAAGAAATTATGGGTACTTTGCTCTTCTTAGCAATGAAATAAAAGATCCCGTCAAGGCGCTCGATATCTACCGCAACAAGGATCTGGTAGAAAAGGCGTTCGGCAATCTCAAGGATCGCCTGAGCATGCGAAGGTTGCTGGTTTCGTCGGAACAATCACTGGATGGGAAATTGTTCGTGCAGTTCGTCGCTCTGATATATTTATCCTGTATCAAAAAAGCGATGCAGAAGAACAATCTGTTTGGCACGTATACGCTTCAAGGCTTGCTGGATCAACTTGATGTGATCGAATGCTTTGGCAGGCCCGGAAAAGACGTGCGGGTGGGCGAAGTCACCAAGAAACAACAGGACCTCTACGACATCCTCGGTGTCCTTTCCCCTTCATCGTTATGAGATGGCGGGAATCCAGGTAGCAAAACTCTGACCCGACTTTCGCCAATACGACTAGGCAACAGGCATAACATTTCGTAATAATACGCAATATAGCGCTAAAAGCCCGATTACATACTATGGGGGATTTGGCAGTTGAGGGCAGTCAGTAAGACTTCCTGTTCTTTCGATAGGGAACACCGGATACGAACAGCCTTCGTCGATTTGGGATAGAACAGTACAGCCGTGTTTATCGA
>JAGYOV010000180.1 GCA_018399375.1 Dehalococcoidia bacterium | reverse complement strand
CAGGTATTCTATTTTGCCATGGATGATCACATTCGGGACCTGTTTCTAAAGGCGGGGGAGAGGGCAGGAGATGGCTTTATCAGCCACGAGCTGTGCTGACGCCGCTGTTAATGCTATCGAAGGTCGCGATACTTGAGTTATGTTCTCCTGGTTTTGCCCCAAGTTGCTGAAGGTTGCCCCACTTTATATCGGTTCAACTATGCACATAAGCCGAGGGGAACAGTACCTTGCAGAATCTTGCCAGGAAAAAGATTCCCTGCAAATATTGGCAATCAGATAATATTGTGTAGTACATCCCTTGACTAAGATGAACCGTTTATGCTCTAATCCTTGGGATGCTGCGGAGGCGGTTTGCCCTGCTTTTTCACTACCCTGGGATAACTGGCACGAGTAACCTTCTTGGTTACGCCAATCAGCTCTACCTCATGCCACCATTCATCACCATAATCAAAAAGGTAGAGAAATTTCGGTCCGCCGTATAGAGCAAGACTGTCAATCCTGATACGTGTTGCCAACTTCCTTTTCCCGCTGGTATCAGACCCAGGCGAAGTAAACTCAGTCTCTTTGTCATAATAATTGTTACTTAAAAAGAAGCTGTACTGGTGTTCCTCAAACCGGTCGAAGGCTTTGAATACTGCTTTATGAAGACTGGATAACATCTGGTTTCCTTTGATATCAATAATGCGCCAAATATCGGGCCTGTCCCTGAGTGATACTTTGAATCGGTAAATGAAGTGTGTGTCGGTGTAAGCCGAGGGTTTTGTTGAGGCCTTCTCAGTTATCATACCTCGTTGCCTGAATCCCTTGCCGAAACTCAGAACCTTTTTCAAGACATCTTGAGCTACGGCATTGGTGGGGTCAATGCGCACTGCCTTTTCCGCGTATTCGCTCGCTTCCTCGATGTTGAGGGAGGACAAGTGAGCAACTGCTAGATCGGTCAGTATATTGGCGTTTGCTGGCTGAAGGTGGTGTGCCTTTTCCAAATATGATAGTCCTTTGGCTACGTCACCACTGCCGTGTATAGCCCAGCCCAGCCCGCGTAAATACTCGCCATTGCCTGGCTCCTTTTCAACTGCTTTCTCGAACTGCAGAATGGCATCATTCCACCGCTGCTCAATCGAGTATATAAAGCCGAGTATGTAGCGGTAACTGGGCTTATCTGGCTCAAGGCTTATCGCCTTCTTGATATGATTCTCTGCAGCGCTTAGCTGCCGCAGGGTGAGGAATATGTCGCCCAGGTAGGCATTGGCATACTCAACTGCTATTGGGTAGTCCGAGTACCGAATGAGTATATACCGATAGGTCTCTATAGCTTTATCGTAATCGCCTTGCTCGATCGAGACCCTAGCCTCGTCCCATATCGATTGTAATTCAGGAACATCTTTGTTGATCATGGCCTTAACAATGAGCTCTCTGCTGATTCAATGATAACATAACCTGCGTTTGGACTGGGCAAGGCAATGCCTATCTCTGCGCCGTGATCGATGCTTGGGACAAGGATATCGTTTGAACTATCATTTCCAGATTAAGATCCTGTTCTTTTAACCGGTTTTTTACCAGATAGTAAATCCGGCGTAGTTGCCGATAAACTTTATAGCAACATAGAGGAAATAGATGCCAAATATC
>JAGYOV010000018.1 GCA_018399375.1 Dehalococcoidia bacterium | reverse complement strand
ACAAAAAGCAATGATCAAGCAACTTTGTAGTAGACTTCAGGAAAAGTTGAAGGAAGTGGGAGATTGGAAGTTGTATCCTTTTGTAGTGCATGATCTCGTGGCGAGAGGACGCGTAGAGATAGATGGTAGAACAGTTTTCATAGATGGTAGGCAAATGCCTGATTGCGGTTATCGAATGGATAAAGGGCTGTCGAATTAATGGAGTGAAAAATCACTCATTTTGCGCTGTCGTCCAGTAGAGCAGGTCTCTGAAATAAATTCTTCATCTATGAGGGACGAGGCATGCCATTTTTGCAGGATCTGTCCATAGATAATCCAATGACCTTGCTGAGTAGTAAGTAGTAGAATGCGATCGTTGAAGAGCTGTTTCTTGACACAACGGAGTTCCGTCATATGGAAAGGAATTAAACAGGAGAACATGAAGTCCCTTTCCCCTGGCTCTAAGCTGGTATTAAAGCTTTCTTAAGTGGCCTTGTTGTAAAGTAATAGTCTTCTGTTTGGGTAATTGCTACTAAGCATTGAACTGTAATAGCCCTGAAATATCCTGGAGATCTTCAAGGCTTAATATAAGACCAGCTACTCTTTCTGTATCGTGTTGACTCAAAAGGCCCGATGCATTATTTTTGAATTTGGCAATCAAATCTTCATTGCTCATAAAGTCGCTATGCGGAATCATATTATCACTGGAGAGTGTTTTGTTAATGCCAGAATTTCTATCCCTGGCAATGACCTCGATAGTTGGCTGGGTCTCTGACGTTCTGCCATATTCAGAACGAGAATTTATCTTGACCCTGTTCATAAAATCTATAATCGTCGGGTCTCTAAAGGTTTCGGGCATTTGCCACCGTATTCCAATATCGATGCCATGAGCGGCAACGGCAAAGACATAAGCTGCACTGAATTGAGCTTCAACGTTGAGTTCTATTTGCCTGTTTTGCCACAGTGGCAATTCTACCACCGGGCTCAACGATGCAAGGATCTCTTCTATGTCATCCGCTTTGAGATGATTTTGCTCAATTATATCGTAAAAATAGTGCAGAGCATCGTGCATCCCAGCACAGCAGGGGTATGGTTTATAGTACAACCTGCCTCCTGGCCAGCGCCACTCACTTCCGAGTTTATCGTTTACTGCCTCTGCTATCCATGCATCAGAGCCAAAAGCCCTCCAGAAACCGTAGTCGCCATCCAGAATTTCTTTATCGCCGTGATATCCTTCTTCTGCCAGCAAAGCTGCGGTCACTTCTGCCTGTGATAGCCATCCTGCTGATAGATGCTTGGTCATTGAGGAAGGCAAGGTAGTGGCAAATTTCATCAGCAGTGGGATAGGACACATGTAACCAGCTATTCCCAACGCACTGCGTATATCATCTTCCCCTAGAGCTAGAATCCTACCGGCACCGGCCGTTCCCCCAAATATGTATACGCTATGCCCCTGGATAGGGAAACCCAGCATCATTTCTGACCCCGGCATTTGTCGGGTGAATCTTCTACCCGCCATTAATCCTGAGACAATTCTTGAAGAAAGCTCGCCCGATAAAGCGATGGCCGTTATTAAGTCCTTACCCGAAGATTTCACTGACTCTGCAATTGCCAGAGGAGCCGCGATGACAAAAGGAGCGAAAGGCCCCATGGGAGATAACAGAGCAGTATATTCCATGGCGTCCATTAGCTCTCCATTGGCAAAAGCTGCCTGTGGTGGAGATATTTTATTTCCGGTGCCAATTACCGTTGATTCGGGGGTACCCCCCAGCTTCTGTGACAGTGAAATTGAATGTTTTCCCTTGGCTGTACCTGTTCCTGCGAGGGCGCATCCTATTGCGTCGAGTAGAAGCCGCTTGGATTCGTAGACTGCTTCAGGAGGTAAATCTTCATACTTTAGATTAGCCGCAAAATTAGCTAACTCTCGTGTTACATTGTTCATAATTTCTCTTCGCTGCTGGATGTGATCATAGGAAGCGCTTGTGTATTTGCCAGCGAAAATACATACTATGAGCCGGCACTGGCAGCACATGGTAACACAAAGACTGCGTCAGCGCCAACATGGCTACACCCTGACTCCTGAATAGCAGGCAGCAAGCACAGCCACTTTTCAGGACGAAAATATTGAATGGCCCCAATGGAATAGTAGAATGAACTTACTTCTTGAGACCGTCAATGAAGTCATCTAATTCCAGAGCTGTTAACGTCATAGTTTGCAATGTACCCCTCGCCCCCAGTGCCATCGCCACCCTTGATATAGCTTCTTTGCTGGGAGCTTCCAGGATATTGACGAAATCATAAGGTCCCAGTAGAGCATACTGGGCTAGCACCTTTGCTCCCATCGCTCCGACTTCTTTGTTAACCTCCTTGATCCTGTCGGGGTTTGCATTGATGGTCCTCCTCCCTTCATCGGTTAGCGTTGTCAGCATTATAAACTTAGCCATTTACTCCACCTCCTTTTAGGTTACCAAAACTTCCTGTTAGTGCTTCCAACAGCTCATGTAAATTATACTCCAAGATTCTCTGTGATGCTATGGGGCAATGAGTAAGAAACTTATCTTTAAGTCCTGCTCTGTCTGCCCGCGATATTCCTCCTCCAGAGTTTAGGGATAGCTACCTGTATAATTGCAAATCCATATAATCGTGGGTGGGTGAGCGATTGCTTCGTATCTAAGAGGGCCTTGCGCACTTGCTATCCCTCGAGGTAAATCTGCTTTAGCAAGGTTCTTTCCCTTGGCCTCATCTTGCTCTCATCCTCTGCTTTTTCATGGTCATATCCCAGGAGATGAAGTACGCCATGAATTATGAGCAGCGCCAATTCCTGCTCCACGGAGTGACTCTGCTCAGTTGCCTGTGTCACTGCCTGGGGATAGGAGATGATAATTTCTCCCAGGTGGACTATGCCATCGGGAGGAGAAGGAAAGAATTCTTCTTTACCTGATTCTGTCTGGTAAGTCATATAAAAGGCGATTACGTCTGTGGGCGCATCTACGCCGCGATAATCTCGATTAAGCTCGTGCACCGTCTCCGAATCGGTGAAAAATATGCTCATTTCGTAAGGAGAAACTAATCCTTCAGCCTTCAGAACATCCCTGGCTATTCTCCTCGCCCAATCCTCGTCAATTAAGTCTTGAAATTTTTCCTCAGTGGTAACTGCGATTTCACCTGGCATTATCTTATCCACCTGGGAATTAAATCTTTACTTTTGATGGTAGACAGTATCTGGAATCGGCATCTATTTCAGGTAACTACTATACTAGCAATTATAAAGCTTTAATGACTTTTATTGAAATCAGTAGCTTATACTGTTGGCTTTATGTTCTTCCAGATACTAAAATAATATCCATGTCGCCAACTCCATTGAGAAAGCAGTATCTCAGGATCAAGCAGGGATATCCCGATGCTATTGTCTTCTTTCGGTTGGGTGATTTTTATGAGACCTTCGATGATGATGCCAGAATTACTTCCCGAGAGCTGGATATCGTTTTAACCTCTCGTGAAATGGGTAAAGGACATAAGGTCCCGCTGGCGGGAATACCATGTCATGCGCTGGATAACTATCTGGCTCGGCTCATCACTCGGGGCTATAAGGTTGCTATCTGCGAGCAGCTTAGCCCGCCAGGCAAAGGGTTGGTAGAGAGGGATGTCATACGTGTAATTACACCGGGCACAGTAGTTGAACCCAATCTGCTGGAGAGTAAGAGCAATAACTACCTGGTGAGCCTGGTTACCAGCGGAGACGAGGCAGGGGTAGCCTACCTCGATATAACGACGAGCGAATTTGCTACCACGCAACTGCCCTGCAATCGAGTTTTACCTGAATTAGAGCGTCTCCAGCCGAGCGAAGTCCTCCTATCCCGGAGCGAGGAGATACTGGATATCATTGCTGCTCCTGTAAGTAAACTCGATGATTACTGGTTTAGTCGAGAGGTTGCTACGGATACTCTGTTGCAACACTTCCATGCAACCGCGCTGGAGGGATATGGCTGTGCTCACTTGCCACTGGCGATAAGCGCAGCAGGGGCTTTAATTCACTATGTTGGAGAGACCCAGAAGGAAGCTCTGCCTCAGCTAACGCGATTGACCACCTATTCTACGGAATCTTTCATGGTTCTCGACGGGCAAACGTGTCGCAATCTGGAAGTTTTTCGCGGTGGCCGCTGGGGAGAAAGTCCACAAGCTCTTCTTGCCATCATGGATTTGACCAGGACCCCTATGGGAGGAAGGCTGATGAAGAATTGGTTAGGACATCCCTTGCTTGATATTGTGGAACTGAAGGAGCGGCAGGAGATAGTTGCTTGGTTTTACCGCGATTCTCTCGTGCGGCAAGAGATTTTATCGATTCTGAAGGAAGTTGCTGATATAGAGAGAATTATTAATCGTGTCAGAAGTGGCAAGGTTATTCCCAGGGAACTTCTAACTCTTCGCGATAGTTTGGAGAGGATTCCTGAAATTAATGAGATGCTCAAGAGCGATATCTGCCTGGAGAGGTTAAAAGAGGAAATGAAACCATGCCCCGATGTAGTGGACCTCATCACCAGGGCTATTTCAGATGAGCCTGGTGACTTTGAACAGGGTGGCATAATAAGAGAAGGTTTTTCTCCTGAGCTGGACGAGCTACATTTCAAGTCTCGAGAAGCCAGGCAATACCTTGCTTCCCTGCAGCAGGAGGAGAAGCAGCGCACGGGGATCAAATCACTCAAGGTAGGGTTCAATAGAGTTTTTGGTTATTACATCGAAGTGTCTCGGGCTCATCTTGACCATGTGCCTTCTAACTACGTTCGTAAGCAGACTCTGGCGGAGGCCGAAAGGTTCTTTACTCCGGAGCTTAAGGAATACGAGTCTTTAATTCTCAGTGCTCAAGAGAAAATAGTCTCTCTGGAAACCACTATCTTCCGTCAGGTCTGCCAGCAGATAGGCTGCGGAGGTGAACAGATGTTGGTTACTGCCAGAGCCATCGCGAAAGTAGACGTGTTCTGTGCTTTTGCTGAAGTGGCTGTGCGCAGTAACTATGTTAAACCGGAGCTAAATGAGAGCGATGTCATAGATATCAGGGGAGGTCGCCACCCCATAGTGGAAAAGAGCCTTGGGAGTGAGAATTTCATTCCCAACGATGCCTATTTATGCAACAGAGATAGCCAGATCATCATATTAACCGGGCCCAATATGTCAGGAAAATCTACATATTTGAGGCAGACAGCTTTGATTATTTTGCTGGCACAGGTTGGCAGCTTTGTTCCTGCTGACGCAGCGAGAATAGGGATAGTTGACCGCATTTTTACTCGCATCGGGGCTCAAGAAGACCTCGCTGCAGGTCAATCTACATTTATGGTAGAGATGACAGAAACGGCTAATATTCTGAACAATGCTACGCCGCGGTCTTTTATAATACTGGATGAAATTGGCCGGGGTACGAGTACCTATGATGGGCTTTCCATCGCCTGGGCAGTGGTCGAGTTCATTCATAATTACTCTAAGTTGGGTTCGAAGACTCTCTTCGCTACCCATTACCATGAACTGGTGGAAATAGCACAGGCATTGCCGCGCGTAAGAAACTTTAATGTGGCAGTGACGGAGCAGGAAAATGAAATTACGCTCTTGCATAAAATTGTTCCTGGCGGTGCTGATAAGAGCTATGGTATACACGTAGCTCAACTTGCTGGTCTGCCCAAGGCAGCTATCGTTCGTGCTCAGGAAATTCTGGCAGGGCTTGAGAGTATGCCCGTCAGAAGGGCTGGGGCATCGCGACATAAAGCATCATATCAACAGATTCCTCTTTTTTCGCCGGCCTCCCGATTGGCTAGTGAGATCGTTGGGCTTGATATCGATTCCATGTCACCGCTAGAAGCCATCAACAAACTTTATGAGCTTCAGCAAATAGAGAAGGAGAAATAAGAATGGCTAAAGATTACTATAAGATATTGGGTGTATCTCGAAATGCCTCTGATGAAGAGATCAAGAAGGCTTACAGGAAGATGGCAATGCAATACCACCCTGACCGCAACGCTGGCAGGGAAAAGGAAGCTACCGAGAAGTTCAAAGAGATAAACGAAGCCTATGGAGTTCTGGGGGATCCTGAAAAAAGGAAGCAATATGATCGGTTTGGCACGGTGGGCAATATCGGGGATATCTTTGGCAGTCCATATACCAGAACTACTTTCCAGGATGCTATGAAAGACTTCAGCGGAGAGGGATTGGGGTTTGACTTTCTCAACGATATATTCGGTGAACTGTTTCGGGGGCAAAGAGCTCCCTCCAGAAAAAGGGGAAGGCCGAGTAGGATAAGGTTTGAGGCGTGGCCTGGCCAGGAAATTAACCTGGAAGATATCTTTGCACAAACTCAGCAACAACAGCCACGCCGGCAGGATGTTCGCTATGAACTGTCAATTACTGGAGAAGAGGCCTCAAAGGGAACGAAAAAAGTCCTGAAGCGAAAGGGTAAGAATCTGGAGGTAAAAATTCCCGCAGGGGTGAAAACGGGGAGCATAGTGAGGCTGAGCAATGCGCGCCAGAGGATTGAGGGAGTCCCCGGTGATATTCTGATTCGCATAATGGTCAAATGAATTGCGGGATAAATAGAGAATGTATTTCGGAGGTGGTATATGCCGCGGGTTAATTTGGTGCGAGAAGATCATGCCCCTGAGGAGGTTAAAGATATCTTTCAGAAGATTGAAGGTAACGGGGCTACAGTTCTGAATTTATATCGGGTGGTTGCACATAGCCCTCATGTAGTGCGCGACTTCATAAGACTGGCCAATTCGCTTGTCAGCAAGACGGCGCTTTCGCCCAAGATGCGAGAGCTGGCAGTTATGCGGATTGCCGGGCTGTGTCGTAGTGAATACGAGAGGCTGCAACATGTGCCCGTTGCGTTGGAGGCAGGCGTAAGCAGAGAACAGCTGGCAGCGATATCTTCATGGAAGGAATCAGACAGATTCTCTGCTGATGAGCGAGCCGTGTTGCAATATGTTGAGGAAGTTGCAGAGAACGTTGAGGTAAGAGAGGCAACCTTTATGATGCTGAAACGGTATCTCCGCGAACGCGATATTGTAGAGTTAACTCTCGCCATTGGTTGGTGGGGAATGATAGCCCGGATACTGGTTCCCCTGGCAATTGAAATGGATGAGCAACCAATAGGTTCAACAGCGGACCTGATTGGACGACGTACTATCAAGGGTTAAGTAAGATATGCTCTGTATCTACCTTTGACCATGGCAGATAAAGCTGGTAAGCTAGAAATTCTGAATTTACAAAGGAGACGCTGAAATGCCTGTAGATATGGAAAAAATTGTTTCACTGTGTAAGCGGAGGGGTTTCGTTTTCCCCAGCAGCGAGATATATGGTGGTTTGGGTAGTTGTTGGGATTATGGCCCTATGGGGGTAGAACTCAAGCGCAACATCAGGGATATGTGGTGGAAGGCCATGGTCCAGGAGCGCAGCGATGTCGTTGGTATCGAATCCAGCATAATGATGCATCCACGCGTATGGCAAGCCAGTGGGCACGTTGGAGGCTTTGCTGACCCGCTGGTTGAGTGCAAGTCCTGTCATTTAAGGTGGCGCGTTGAGGATCTGGATAAAGAAGGGACAATGTCTGAAGATGGAAATAGCAGGAGATGTCCCTCCTGTGGAGGAGAATTAACTCCGCCGCGCATGTTTAACCTGATGTTTAAAACATTTATGGGGGCACTTGAAGAAGAGGCCAGTGTCGTCTATCTGCGCCCCGAGACTGCTCAAGGCATGTTTGTTAATTTTGATAATATCATTACCACTTCCCGCAAAAAACTTCCTCTGGGTATCGCTCAGATAGGGAGATCCTTTCGCAATGAAATTACGCCGGGCAACTTTATCTTCAGAACTCGGGAATTTGAACAAATGGAGATGGAATTCTTTGTTAAGCCAGGTACAGATGAGCAATGGTTTGATTATTGGACCAAGGAACGGTTTTCCTGGTATCTTAAACTGGGCATAAAGGAAAAGAACTTGCGCCTGCACCCGCACAGCAAAGATGAACTGGCGCACTATGCTAAGAGTTGCGATGATATCGAGTATCTCTTCCCTATAGGATGGTCAGAACTGGAAGGTATAGCTAACCGTGGTAATTATGATCTGATACAGCATAATGCAGCTAGCAGGAGGAATCTCAGTTACTATGATGCTGAAAGTGGTGAGCGCTATATTCCTTATGTCATTGAGCCATCAGCTGGAGTAGATCGCACTCTTCTGGCTGTTCTTATCGATGCTTATCATGAAGAGGTGGTTGAAAATAGAGAACGCGTGGTATTACGCCTTAATCCTTCCCTCTCTCCTGTGAAGGTAGCCGTCCTACCTTTAAGCAAGAATGAGAAGCTAACACCTATGGCCAGAGAGGTCTATGAGGGATTATGCGCTGACTTTATGACTTGCTATGATGATGCTCAGAGCATAGGTCGCAGGTATCGCCGGCAGGATGAAATTGGCACTCCTCTCTGTGTTACTATAGATTTTGCATCTTTGGAGGATCACCAGGTTACCATTAGAGATCGCGATAGCCTGGCACAGATTCGGCTCCCTATAGATAGGCTTAAAGAAGCTTTGGAAGCTAAGCTCAAGGGAGAAGCATTTGAATCTTCTTCGCTTTGGGCCGCAGGGCGCAGGTGATATTGGCAGTTTTAGATATACATATCTCGCAAAGAGACGGTGGGAGCTATTATGCTCATGGTGATCTGCGCAGCCTTTATGAAGGTCCAGGAGGTGAGTATCATCGAATAGAGAGATGATGCTCAGCGAACCATTGGAGTCCCTGCCATCTGGCTACGAAATAACTTCTTTATTTAGTCCCCGTTCTATTGCCGTGGTGGGAGTCTCCCAAGAGAGAAAGAATGCAGGGCAAGGCATGCTACTCTCTCTTCTCAAGTTTGGCTATAAAGGGGCCCTTTATGCCGTCGGCCTCCACGGTGGACAGATAAGCGGTATCGAGATTTATCGGAGCATTTTGGATATTTCTGGTCCTGTCGATTATGTCATTTGCTGTATTCCCGCTGATGCTACATTGAAGTTCATGAAAGATTGCGTCAGAAAGGGAGTGGGTGCAGTCCATATTTTTGCTTCAGGATTTAGCGAGAGCGGTAATGCAAAAGGTAGAAGATTGGAGCGGAAACTGGTAGATATTGCGCGTAGCGGAGGAGTACGAGTTCTTGGGCCGAACTGCCTGGGGATATTCTCGCCTCGGGAAGGGATGACTTTTTATGATACTACTGCTCCATTTCTTATTCGAAGCGGGGCCGTGGGATTTTTCTGCCAGAGTGGGGGTAATACCAGAGAGTTAATAGAAACTGGTACGGTCAGGGGAATTCACTTCAGCAAGGGTGTTAGCTATGGGAATGGGAGTGATCTTAGCGAGAGTGATTTTCTGCAGTTTTTCGCTCGTGATGAAGAGACCAAGGTTATAGGTGGCTATATTGAGGGCGTGAAAAATGGGCGGAATTTCTTCGAAACGTTACAGGGCATTGCGAGCATCAAGCCGACTATTATTTTCAAGGGTGGGCAGACCAGGGCTGGCAAGTTGGCAGCTGCCACGCATACTGGCTCCCTTTCAGGAACGGCACATATTTGGGAAGTAGTTTGCAGGCAGTCCGGGGCAATGCTGGTTAACGATCTTGATGAAATGATGGATCTCATGCTGGTGTTTTCCTATCTGGGAAGAGAGAAGACAGGGAGAAAAGTGGGCATAGTGAGCGTTAGCGGTGGCAGGAGTGTCCAGTGTGCTGATATCTGGGAAAAGGAAGGATTCTCCATACCCCATTTCCCCCTTGAAGTGCAGCGGGAGCTGCATCTGTTCACTCCTGAGGTTGGTACGAGCACGCGCAATCCACTGGACGCCTATGTTGTATTTTGGGATGCTTCGCTTTTCTCCAGGGCGCTGAAAGTGTTAAGTGAATACAGGGGTATAGACTATCTCATTATAGATGTTTCCATTATCCTATCTCTTACGGGAATACAAGGAGGTGGAGCAGAATCGCTGAGAGCTCAGATAGAGGCTATCGTACATCTAAGCGAGCAGGGATTTAAACGGCTGATAGTTGTCCTGCCATTTGAGGGAGTTCTGGATACAATGAAGCTGGGTTTCGAGTTAGAGCAGCGCCTTATCGGGGCAGGAATTCCTGTATATCCCACAATGCTTCGTGCCGCCAGTGCTTTAAAAAGATTTGTTGGTTATTGTGAGAATGGCTCTTCGTAATCTCTGAGCTGCCATGTTGATTGGTCCTGAAAATAGGAACCTTGCAGTCTAATTTGTAGTAGAGCAAGATGCAACATAGGAATTTCTCCTGATGAATCTGAAGAACTATATAGGGGAGATCTTCTCTTACATGATTAGCTTGAACTCATTTACGTCTACTATGCCCTTGTCTGTTAGCCTCAGTTCAGGTATGACGGGCAGAGCGAGAAAGGAAAGGATGGAAAAGGGTGAAGGAGGTAGCTTGCCCAGGCTATGAGCGGCCTTTTCTACCTCTTCCATCTGAGAAACTACCGTAACAAGAGTTTCCGTCGAGAGCAAACCGGCAACTGGTAGAGGCAGAGAAGCAAGGATTTCTCCTTTGCGGCATACGACAAGCCCACCCTCCATTTTCTCTATCTCCTTGATGGCTTTCGCCATGTCAAGATCATTGGTTCCCACCACTAATACATTGTGTGAGTCATGAGCAACTGAGGAAGCCAGAGCTCCTTCTTTTATGCCAAATCCCTTGACCATTCCTATACCGATATTCCCTGT
>JAGYOV010000179.1 GCA_018399375.1 Dehalococcoidia bacterium | reverse complement strand
TTACCTGGCACGAGGTCCCATGAAAGAATCCTTCAAATTGATAATGAAGGAGGATTTGAGTGGCTTCGCACCACAAATTGATATTCCCACTTTATTAATATGGGGGAAAACCGACAAGACCATTCTTTTAAAGGACGGTTTTCAGCTGGAGCAGATCATTCCTGCTTCAAAGCTCAAAATTATTGAGAAGGCAGACCACAACCCTCATAAAAATGCTTCGGACATATTATGTCATCTCATTCGAAATTTCATCGAAGAGGTTAATTTGAACCGGCAAATAATAGAATAAATAAGGATGCAGGGGAAATTGATATTTCCATGAAGATAGTATTTCACCAGGATTATCAACAGGTTTATAGCTGGGATCCTGCCTCTAGTGAAGGAAGGCTGGAAGGCATCGTCGAGGCATTACAAGGCTACGATTTCGTTCAGCCCGAGCCCGCCAGAGAAGAGGATCTGTTGCTGGTCCACAGTCGAGAGCTGGTGAATTCAGTTAAAAGAGAAGCAGAAGCATTTCCTGCGGCGTCTCTGGCCGCCGGCGGGGCGCTAAAGTCTGCCAGCATAGCCATGACGGAACCATGCTTCGGGCTGATAAGGCCACCCGGGCACCACGCAGGCAGGGATTTTAACGGAGGTTTTTGTTACTTCAACAACATTGCCATCGCCATCTCTGCATTGCTGCGAGATGGCTCGATAGAGAGAGCGCTCATAGTCGATATAGACCTGCATTACGGCAATGGTACCTATGACGTACTGGGCAAAGACAGCAGAGTTACTTTCCTCAACATGACCTGCAACTACGATAGAGAACAATACCTTGCCAGGCTAGAGAAGGAGCTGTTAAAGGCTTCCAATTACGATATTATCGGAGTCAGTGCAGGTTTCGATACTTATGAAAAGGATTGGGGAAGATGCCTCAAAACCTACGATTACACATCAATTGGTCGGTTGATAAAAGCAGCCAGTGCCACCTGTTCTGGCAGGAGATTCGCCCTGCTTGAAGGCGGATACTATTTTCCCGATCTGGGCAAGAACGTTCATGCCTTCCTGGAAGGATTAGAATAAAGGCGATGAGTTACACTACACATATTACGAAAGGGCAGCCAGCTCATTGCATAACGGCAAGCACTATCCAAACACCCCACAACACTATGGTTACTCCAAGAGCTGTAAGCGAGATAATAAATTGCTTGCGCGCGTTTTTGACCGAGGCCTTAGCAGTTGATTCATCAACCAGCTCAGACACCAGCTTCTCCAGATGAGTCACCCTGAGAGACAGAGCTCTCACAGAAGAAGTTTCAATAACCCCCGGAAACGATTCCAGGAGAGATTCCAATCTCTCGCGCTGGGCTTTCATGCTGGCAGATACGGCATCCCATTCGCTCTCTATTTCGCTAACTTGCTTTTTCAGGTTTTCGAGAGTATCGATATAGGTGTCCTTTCGCACAGTACGCCAGTTCTGCACCTCCAGGCTCAGACTTTCAATGCTGGAAAGGACTGCATCTACTTTATGGCTAAGATCGCTATCCGTTATGACGCCATTGAAGCGCTCCTTGATTTCCTCCACTTCCTGCAATATGTCTGAGCCATCCTTGGTCAGAATAGTAGAGGCAGCAGCTTCATCGACATCTTTCTTTTCTT
>JAGYOV010000178.1 GCA_018399375.1 Dehalococcoidia bacterium | reverse complement strand
AGAGTAAACACCGTCAGGCCTCTATCCTCCAGGGCGGGAACAACCTCTTCAGTGTGCCTGCTCTCAGCCAATACCAGGTCAGGTTCCAGAGCAACTATTCTTTCGATATCCGGCGTAGAATATCCACCTATTTTCGCTTTTCCCAGAGCCTCAGGAGGATAGTTGCAATACTCCGTTACGCCTACGACCTTGCTGCCCAAATCAAGAGCAAACAATATTTCCGTGTTGGAAGGAGCTAAAGAGACGATCCTTTGCGGCACGCCTTCTAAATCAACTCTCCTTCCTGAATCGTCAAAGACAGTCTCGGGAGGATCGGCCATGGTGCCTGAACAGGCCAGCGAGAAAACGAGCCCCAGAACCAGAAACAGCAAACTAGCTCTTATTCTTCTCATGTAATTCAGATCCTAAAATTGCTCGCTTACAGCAATGAAGTGCCTATATTATACAGCTTAAGTTTGTTATAAACAAGCATAGTTGATCTCGCAAAGACAGTGGTGCACACAACTAGAGATATGAGGCTATCCCACAAAAAAATACTCAATTAAGTATATTTACGCCTTTCTCCGTATCTTGCGGAAGAGGAATGCCAGAGCCAGTATGAGCGCTGCTATTATTGCAATAGCTCCCATGGTAACGACATCCATTTTCCCTGCGGTATCATGGGAGCCTTCCACGACAAAATCTCCCTGATATCCATTCATCAGAACGCTATAAGTACCCGGCGTTGTCCTGGTTACGCTGAAAACTACTTTTCGCGACGTTTTTGCCGGAACCTCGACCATGCGAGTACCTACTTCATCTCCATTGATATCAAGAGATATTTGATGATCGCCGGCGCTATCTCCTCCATTGGTTACAAGTACAGAGATATCGACGCGTTGTCCAGGTCGAACGCGCTCCGGATAAATATTCAGAGAAGAAACAACAAATTTAGCCGCTTTCTCCGATACAGTTGGTACGAAATTAGCGATAAGTCTCTTATCACAATCCATAACCAGATTAACAGGATTAATGCTGCCACTAAGATCGCCACTCCAGCAGCTAAAAACATAGCCTTCAGCAGCGATCGCGACCAGCTCAACTGAACTTCCTGCTTCATACTGGTTATCACCTCCTGCAGGATGCAGAAGCACTTCTCCTCCATTACCAGGTTCACATGACACCGTTAAGTCACAAGCTACTGCCGAAACGGAGGAGAAGCGGGCGGTAATTTTTTGGGAGCTGTTCATAGTCACCGTGGTGGATGAAGAATAAGGATTGGTAACTCCACCAGACCAGCCCTCAAACTCCCACCCCTCATCCGCTACAGCGATTATGCTTATCACATCACCGAGGACATGAGTATAAGCACCTGGCGAAGGGCTGGTTGACCCATTGCCCTGCACCACTATGGTCATGGTACAGTTCGCTCCACCGGGCGCACTTACATCTATATCATTATCAGGAATAGAATATTCATCCTTATTCTCATCTTTAACTATGCCATGGAAGGTATAGGCAGTAGTAACAGCAACCTCTGGAGCCTCAACTCTATAAGTAATGCTATCCGAACCGAGGAAAGTAAACTTGACTTCGTCCCCTGATACTTCAACTCCGATGTCGGGAGTTAAACATTCAATGTAGACAAACCCCTCGGGCATGGTCTCAATTA
>JAGYOV010000177.1 GCA_018399375.1 Dehalococcoidia bacterium | reverse complement strand
GGAGATGCTGGTATTGCTACAACTATAGGAACAAGTTCAGACCTGGGAGGGCTTCTGAGCGAAGCTCTTAGCGAGAAGCAAAAGGAAAAATGGCTTCCAGAAATATGTCATGATTCCAGTAACTCTTTTCTCCTCGCAGGAGGATATACCGAGCCATCCGGTGGCACTGAAATTCTCTGCTTTCTTGATGACCCCGGCATGGGAGTAAGAACAACGGCCAGCAGAAAGGGTGATGAATATATCATCAACGGAGTAAAATCCTTTACTACTAATATAAGCGTGGCCAAACTCTATCTCGTTCTGGTGCGGACTGATAAGTCAAAGCCTAATGCTGAAGGCTGCAGCCTCTTTTTGATTCCAGCTGATACTCAGGGACTGAAAGTAGGAAGAATAGAAAACAAAATGGGACTCCGCAGCGCCCTGAATGGCAGCATGTACCTCAACGACATTCACGTACCAGCAGAGAACATGGTAGGACCAGAGAATGAAGGCCTAACTGTTGTTGACGAAACGTTCCGGGGAGCCTCGGTAACGGTCGGAGCCACCTGCGTAGGCCTGGCCAGAGCCGCCTACGAAACAGCGCTAGCATATTCAGATGAGAGAAAAATATGGGGACAAAAGGTAAGGCAATACGGCACTGTAGCTCATAAACTCGCCGAGATGAGAACCAAAATAGAAGCAGCCCGTTCTCTCGTCTGGAGGATATCGTGGGCAATAGAGAACGCGGATTCAAGCAGAGGATTATACAAACTAGCATCCATGGCCAAGGTATTCCCTGCCAAAATGGTAAGAGAGGTTACAATAGATGCTGTCCAGATCATGGGAGCATACGGATATATGAAAGATTACGAGGCAGAGAAATTTGTTCGAGATGCCATGGCAATGCCAATAATGGATATCACCAACGAGGTGCTGAATTTGCTCATGTCAGAAGAATTATGATAGCTGCTTCATTATCTCTCTTCACATACAAGCCAAAAGAAGAGCTCATAGCTAGACCGATATAGGAGTCAAGGCAATCTATAAATAACGATCAACCTGGAGTTTCACTCCATTGCATCGTTCCATTGTCCATGGTATCCTTGATGCCATGGATATAACCTTGGCAGTTATTGCCGATTATGCCAATGTATCCAGAGATGGCAAGCTAAACGTAATGGGCGTATTCAACAGCCTCAAGGTCAAGTCAGTTCCACATATCCAGCCACAAATATACCTGGTGTGGCAGGGAGAGGCGGGCCCGGCGGAGTGGGGCATGCAGAAAGACGTGGAAGTAAAGCTCCTGGACGAGAATGCCAGGCAGGTACTCTCAATACAGGGCAAGCTAATGATACCAGCAAAGGGAGAAGCTGGCAGGCTCACGAGCATAAACTCCATCATGTCCTTCAACAACGTGAAATTCGAGGTCGCCGGAGATTATGCCTTCGCTATACTAATAGGCGGAGAAACGAGGAGAAATATACCCCTGAGAGTAACCATCGCGCCGCCACCGCCATCACTCCCAGCGCAATCCTGATACTGGCAACTCCCTTCCGCGAGGGCCACGATCAATCTACCCTGCTCGAGCAAAGCAGAAACGAAAAGCACTTACACGAATAGAGCCGGCCGCAAAAATCCTAAGCGATGTCCCTATGGTAACTCTGCAATGACCTG
>JAGYOV010000176.1 GCA_018399375.1 Dehalococcoidia bacterium | reverse complement strand
TCTGGGATTTCTACAATGAAACCCTGGGCAGGGATTGCAACGTACACTATCTCGGACAGCTCATGGCCCCACAGTGGTGGAACCTTTTCACTAATGTTAAAGCTGATACACCCGATGATTTAAAGGGCCTGAAATTCCGCTCTGGGGCAACCCACTTTGGCTCGGTTGAAGCTATTGGAGCTATACCGGTGACGACATCCATGGGAGATATATACACCGCTATGGAAAGGGGTGTAGTTGACGGCTTTGTCTTTCCGCCCATCGGATGGACTCAATGGGGTTGGCAGGAGGTAACGAAGTATTGGGTCGGCCCTCGCCTAGTAGTAGGGCAGCCTTCCGCTCCATTGATAAACCTGGATGTGTGGAATTCTCTTACCAAACAAGAGCAGGAATGGCTGACGCAACCTATAATTGACCATGAAGATGAGATATATGGGTTCAACTACTGGTGCTGGGCTGGAGATGTATATGGAGAGGAGGCAATTGTAAACGCCGGGGTTGAACGTATTGAGTGGACGGATGAGGAGAATGAATGGTTCCAAAGCATCTGGAGGGAGGCATTGTGGGACTATGTTGAGGGGCAGATGAACCCAGATGATTTTGCTCGGTTTGAGAAGCTAGTCGGCCATGAGTAATGCCAATAATCGTTGAAGAGAAAACGATACACGGGGTATTAATAACTCCGTGTATCGTTCCTAAAAAGTAGTTATCGGAGAGAAGCTTGAGGCTGCTGAATAAAGTTGCATCTATCTGGAATCGCATATTGGGCAGTTTAATGTTCTTAGCATGTGCCATCTTCGCTTTTGCCATGCTTCTCGTCTGCATTGATGTGATACTGAGGTATGCTTTTAATAGTCCTATATCCTGGTCATTAGAGATTTGTGAATACATTCTAGTAGGCATCGTCAGTCTTGGTATGGCGTGGCTGCTAAAAGAGGAAGGACACGTGAAAATCGACTTAGTCCTGCACCAACTATCTCCAAGAGCTCAAGGGCTGGTTGATGGCGTTACCTCCGTGCTGGGAACAGCAGCAGTTGCTGTTATTGTTGGATATGCTACCAAGGAAACAGTAAGCTACATAGGCTCATCTGCCACAATAACCGGTGTACTACACATGCAGAAGGTTTACTTACTGATTCCTCTTGTAATAGGTTTATTTCTGCTATTGGTTGAGCTCGGTAGGAGGAGCTACAGGTCGTTCAGGAAGTGGAAAGTAAGCGAGGAGGATTAAGGGACATTGTATACCTGCTATGTAAATCTTTGCTCAGGTGAACTGCGTTGGAATGGCAATTAGCGCTGCTAATCATTTTCGGTAGCCTGGTTGTTCTGCTACTGGCAGGCTTACCGGTTGCCTTTGGCTTTATGGTGGTTAATGTTATAGGGATGTATTTCTTCTGGGGGGGTGAGGCGGGTTTGCAGCAACTTTTCCTCAGCATGTGGGACTCGGTAAGGAACTTCGCACTGCTTCCGTTTCCTCTCTTTATACTTCTCGGCGAAGTATTGTTCCGGTCAGGGATAGCGAACCGCGCTATCGATATGGTTGATATGTGGCTGGGACGCGTTCCCGGAAGATTAGCCCTGGCAGCAACGGGAGGAGGCGTGGTGTTATCTACCTTGAGTGGTTCCGGCATCGCCAGTGCAGCCATGTTGAGCTCCACACTGGTCCCTGAAATGGAAA
>JAGYOV010000175.1 GCA_018399375.1 Dehalococcoidia bacterium | reverse complement strand
ACCTGGGGCTACTTGAATTTTCACGCTCTTTCATGAAATATCTCCTGTCATAGTATGTATAACTTTAACGAGTGCACATTATAAACCATTTGGAGCAATCTAGCCTATCCTGAGAAAATCCCTCTCCAGCTGATGCAAACTAATCTGAATTATCGTTGGCCTGCCATGAGGGCAGGTACGAGGATGCTCGGTCTCCTCCAGTTGTTTCAACAGCATTTTCATTTCATCATCGCTCAACCGCTGCCCCGCCTTGATAGCCCCATGACAAGCCAGAGACACTGCTACTTTCTCCTCCCAATGAGCAACTTTTTCGCCTTCGACAATGCCGTCCAGCACAGCCCTCATCACGCCAGCAATATCTTCATCCTTCACCATCACGGGCACGCTGTGCACCAAATAGCTCCCTCCTCCAAAATCTTCAACGGCAAAACCGAACGGGGCCAGCTTGCTCATGTTGTCTTTCAGAGTCTGGCTATCACCAGAACCAAGCTCCAGCATCAAAGGTTGAAGCAAACCCTGCACTTCAACTTCACTTCGCGCCCGCTGTACCAGAATTTTATCATAGCGTATACGTTCATGTGCAGCATGCTGGTCTATAACATATAAACCATCGGGACCTTCTGCAATGATATAAGTGTTGGCTACCTGGCCAAGCACCCGCAGTACAGGCAACTTGAAAGGGAGTAGAGGTGCAGTAAAAGCAGCTTCATTATCCCTCACCTGGAGATTTTGCCACTGTCGGGGAACATCCTGAGCAGGCATGGAATCTATGGAATCATAGCTGACTACAGGAGATCCACTAAGTGCCTCTTTCACCGCCTTCTCTACAGAAGCGAAAACTGCCTGTTCATAACGAAACCTTACCTGCATCTTAGCAGGATGCACGTTGATATCAACTTCGCGATGGGGCAGCGTTATATCGAGCACTGACACCGGATGCTTTCCTCCAATTAGCAAACTATGATATGCCTGCTCGGTCGCTCGCGACAACAGAGGGCTCTGAACCCAGCGCCGGTTGACAAAGAAACTAAGATAACTGCGATTGGAACGAGTAAGAGAAAGCGAACTAGTAGCGCCGGTAACGCAAACCACTGCCTCCTCCACTTTCACTTCCAGCATCTTACGAGCCACTTCCAATCCATATACCTTGCTTATTGCCGAATATAGAGAACCATCACCTGCTGTTTGCAGGCTAATGTGCCCATCGATAAACAAACTGAATTGAATCTCAGGAAAGCCCAGCGCGTACTGCCCGACCAGATGAAGAATACGGTTACTCTCCGTATTTGGAGTTCGAAGAAACTTAAGCCGGGCAGGAAAGTTGTGAAATAGCCGGTGGATCTCTATAGTCGTTCCCCGAGAACGACTACGCCTTTCCCGATGAATCACAGTTCCCCCTCGCAATTTGATAACGCTACTCGCGCTTTCCTCTGAAACTCTACTGGAAAGTTCGATTTCCGAGACAGCAGCTATACTGGGCAACGCTTCACCTCGAAATCCCAGACTGGAGACTTCTTCCAGATCATCCAATCTGCTTATTTTGCTGGTAGCATATCTGCTAAAGGCCAGTTCAAGCTCCGCTGATGGTATGCCTTCACCATCATCGCTCACCCTTATCAACTCTATTCCCCCAGCACGTATATCTATCCTGATATGATGAGAAGCGGCATCAAGGGAATTATCCAGCAATTCCTTAACAACCGAAGATGGCCTCTCAATAACTTCAC
>JAGYOV010000174.1 GCA_018399375.1 Dehalococcoidia bacterium | reverse complement strand
ACGTCAAGCTCTCTCCTCCCGAAAGCAAAAAGATAGACACCCTAATTCTCAATGGGTGCGAGTGTGAACCTTATATCACATCGGACCACCGAGTAATGCTGGAACACGGTGATAAGATACTTCTGGGATTAACTCTGTCAAGGAAAGTATTTCAACCAAACAGAATTTACATCGCCATAGAGGATAACAAGCAAAATGCTATAGACCACCTAGCAGAACTCATTATGGAGATGGGGATGGAAAGGCAGGTCAGAATAGCTCCACTGAAGTCGAAATACCCCATGGGAGGAGAGAAGACTCTCATAAAGGTAATTACGGGGAGGGAAGTCCCAAGCGGCGGATTACCTCTCGACGTCGGAGTAGTAGTTCAAAGTATAAGCACTGTCAAAGCCATGTATGATGCTCTTTTTGAAGGCAAACCATTAATTGAAAGAGTGGTAACAGTTACAGGATTGGTCGAGAGCCCCAAAAACCTGCTCGTGAGATTTGGCACACCATTGCAAGAGATAATAGATTATTGTGGAGGAATGAAGAAGAATGCCAATGAAATTATCCTGGGAGGGCCCATGATGGGCATCTCTTACTTCGATCTTAACTTCCCGGTAACCAAAGGCATTAACTGCATACTGGTAAAGGAGAGTATTCAGGCGAAAGAAAAAAACTGTATCAGGTGTGGCAATTGTGTGGATGTCTGCCCCATGTATTTAATGCCAACCAATTTCGTCAAATACGTTAAGAATCATGATTATGCCGCCTGCAGCAAGGAATCAATTACCAGTTGTATTGAATGTGGATCATGCGCCTACTCCTGCCCACCGCAAATTCCCATAGTCGAATACATAAAAATAGCCAAGAGCGAGTTAATCAACAAGAAGCGGATAAAGAAATGACACAGGAGAAAAAGTTTCTTGTATCCCCGAGTCCGCACCTACGGAGAAATCTATCCACTCGCAAGATAATGTATCTGGTGGTAGCATCTCTCATGTTTCCCACGGGAGCAGCAATATATTACTTTGGGCTCCACGCACTCCTGATAATAGGCACAAGTATAGCAACTGCCATCCTGGTAGAATATGGCGTTAAACGATTGCGCAATGTCGAATTCACCATGGACGGAAGCGCTATCGTCACCGGCCTTGTCATGGCACTAACACTTCCACCAACAATACCCTGGTGGATGGCTATTATAGGAGCAGCTTTTGCCATGGGCATCGGCAGAGAAGCCTTTGGTGGCCTGGGTCACAATGTCTTTAATCCGGCGCTAGCAGGCAGAGCATTTCTAACAGCCTGTTTCTCAAGTGAAATGTCAACATGGGTGTCGCCAATGCATTTCTCCATTGATGCTGTAACCACCGCTACTCCCTTGAATGAAAGTTTCACATGGCACGCGGATAAGCTCTCCTTGTACAAAGACCTGTTTCTTGGCAATACCGGAGGCTCGCTGGGTGAAACCTCAGCATTGCTCATATTAATCGGAGGAACAATGCTCCTCCTGCTGGGCATAATAAAATGGACTATCCCTGTAAGTTATATTGGATCTGCTGCCTTGTTCTCTCTCTGTATAGGAGAGGATGTACTGTTACAAGTCCTGGCAGGAGGATTAATGCTGGGTGCTTTCTTCATGGCTACGGATTATGTCACTTCTCCCATTACCAACAAGGGTAGAATAATTTTTGGCGTTGGCGCCGGAATGTTGACTATTCTGATCAGGCAATTTGGCGGCATGCCAGAAGGAGTATGCT
>JAGYOV010000173.1 GCA_018399375.1 Dehalococcoidia bacterium | reverse complement strand
TGCTGGCGCTGCATGCGCTGTAAATCAGGCTTATCACCATTGAACAGAAAAAAAGCGGGATCCTCATCATATAGAGACTCTACCTCAGTTTCATCTGGTTTCACAACAACCACTTCTCTCAATTTGCCAATTCCCTGCGCTCCCCACCTCTTGCCAGTTATCGCTTCAACCTCATCCAAAAAGCTTATCTCGGCATGATACCTGTGGTATTGAGGAGGTTTATTGGGCTCATAACAAGGGAAATCGCTCAAATTGGCCATATAGTTTCGCCCCCTTTTACATTCATAATTACATCCATTACTCCCAATATACTACCCAATCTGTAAAACTCTACCATTTCCAAGCGTACCCCCACTAAACAGAGTGGGAGGTACGCTTGCTACTCCAATCTAAATTCTGTTGCTTATTACTTCGGCCACTCAGGCTTAGGGATCAAAAGATCAGCCGTCGCCACATCCAACGGCCACACGACCTCGATAAGACCATTTTGCCATTGGCATAGACCATGCCTCGCCAAGGAATTAGTCCTTTCTCCAGCAAACTTAACCGGCCCATCAATCGTCATGAATTCCTCAGTAGCAATTACATCACGTACCTTATCCGTATCCAGGCTGCCCGCTTTCTCAATAGCCTGTTGTAGTATCTCGCAGCCCTGCATGCTCAGAACTGAATCCAGATTATCGGGAGGTATTCCCCATTTCTCCATATAGGCATCATAAAATTCCTGTGCACCAGGAAAATCTAGCTTCTGACTCCACGTCCCCTGGAGACAAATGCCATCGGTAGCTTCTGGGCCAATAATTTGGGGAAATGCCGCAATACCTGGACCAACCCCTGCATAGAAGAACTCCGGATTGACTCCTACTTCCATTGCTTGCTGTAACATTAAGAAACATCCTGCCGGATAGCAAAAAGCTATGACGGCATCTGGATTCAAGTTTTGAATTTCCTGCAACACGCCGCTTAGATCAGATACCCCAGCAGGATAATCCTTGTCAAACACTATATCAAATCCTTCTTCTTCCGCCATTTCAACAAAAGCAGTGCGGTTCTCAACCATAAAAACTTCCTGCTCATAAAGTACTGCCAGAGTTTCAATCTGGTCTTTATTATCTACCAGAATCTCTTCAACAGAAGCTGCCGTATCATATGAGAGAAAGTCAAGGTCCCATGAATATTCTAGATTCGGTGTTTCCACAAAAGCCTTTCCACCTGAAGTACAGGCAACCCAGGGCATCTTTTTCTGCTCCATTACTGGAATTAAAGAAACACAGAGAGATGTTCCCCACGGGGGCAAACACAGGTCTACTTTGTCGACATCAATTAATTTCCCATATATCTTTATCGACTCATCAGGCAAGCTCTTATCATCATAGTACACCAACTTTACAGGAAGCTTCTTCCCATATTCATCGACATATATACCACCGTCGGCATTAACTTGTTCTTCCCACAATTTATATGCATTTAGCAAACTGTCCGCGCCCGAAGAGTAAATGCCGCTGAGCGATACCGAGCACCCTATTTTGATCTCATCTTTGTCAGATGAAGCAGTACCGCCTGCGCACCCTGGCACTACCAACGCTAAAATTACCAACAAGGCCACCATAGGCAACAAAAATCGAACCCGATTACCCAATTTCTTCATATTTCCTCTCCTACAATTTCCTGTCATTTGCCATGTACCAGAACGCCTTATACTCCTGTCTCTGCATTTTTTTTATTTATAACTCTCTTACCTACGCACATTTGCAGATAAGGGCATACAGGCTCCCCATGACCAGCCCCATAAC
>JAGYOV010000172.1 GCA_018399375.1 Dehalococcoidia bacterium | reverse complement strand
TTCGCCGCTCTCTCCGTAGGAAACAAGACCTTCAATGGAGCGTTGAAAGACCTCAATATCAAAGCAATCAAAGGCAACATCGGCCTGGGATGCGTTGGAATGAGAAAGACCCGACATGCCAGCATCCACTGGGACTGCTTCAACAAACTGGCCGTTATCTACGATGGCATAATATACGATTTCAAAGAAAAACTGTCGAAAGAACATGACCTCATAGCCACCACGGATGCTGATATAATAGCGCACCTCCTGGAGGAAAACTATAACGGCGACCTCTCATACGCAAGCAAGAAAGTCGTCGTCAACCTGGAAGGTGGCTTCGCCATAGCAGCAACCGATGGCAACTCTTTAACCGCCGTCCGCGATCCCGTGGGCTTTCGAACGCTCTATTACGGTGAGAATGATGATTTCTATGCTTTTGCTACTCTAAAGAAAGCTCTATGGAAGATAGGAATACCAAAGGTTTCCCGGCTGCAGGCTGGAAGCATCATTACCCTTAGCGAATACGGCATGGACGTCTCTCGGGTTTTCCCTGAAGACAAATTCGGTGCCAAGATAGATATCAAGGACAAGAGTATCGCCATAGATCAATACCAGGAAACGCTCAACGCTGCCGTATCAAAGACGCTAGAAGGGGTAGATAAAGCTGGCATTCTTTTATCGGGAGGAGTCGATAGTTGCCTTCTGGCAAAAATTCTCCACGACCAAGCTGCGAAATCCGGCGTGGAACTCACCGCATATAATCTCGGCATGGAGGGAGCTCCCGATAGCATATTTGCCGAAGAGTTCGCTCGAGAAACCGGTTTGCCCCTTCGCAAGAAAACGGTAACCATAGGAGATCTGGACAAGGCCCTGCCGAAGGTCATCCGCGCCGTAGAAGAAAGAGACTACGTTCAAATAGAGACCAGCCTCATACCATATCTGGCGCTGGAAACGGCAGCAAGGGATTCGATCAGGAAAGTATTCGTGGGCCAGGGGCCCGATGAGCTGTGGGGAGGATATCCTTGGTATCCACTACTTCTGGACAAATGGGGTTATGCCAAGCTATACGAAACGATGTGGGAGGACCTCGTCAGAGGCGATGCAGAAACTCTGGCCAGGGAGAACAAGGTTGCTCAAACGTTCGACATTGAACTTCGCTACCCCTTCCTGGACCCCGAGGTGATAAAAATAGCCATGAGAATAGCTCCACAACTAAAGGTTTACCCTGATAAAGATGACCTGGGAAAACATATACACCGGAGCCTGGCAACGAGGCTGGGCATACCGGATTATATAGCGAAAGGCAAAAAATCTGCCGCCCAACATGGATCGGGAATACATAACGCACTCATCATAATAGCCCGTAAACATGGATTTGATGAAAAGCTGGTTGCCAAATTGCGTTATTCTCCCGATACGATTACCGCAGAAAAGCTGGGAAGCTCGTCGCGATACGGATATCAATATGGAGATCAACACATGTGGCAGGTTCCCACGTGCGTCCAGCTATACTTCGATTACGTGGCCTACAATCAGGGCCTGCTGGACGAAAGCAAACGCGAAAAAATTGCTGCTATCCTGCGCGACTTCACACCGCAGCAATAACACAACAAGCACTTCCTCTATTCTTCAGAATAAAGAACGCAATTGACAAGTGGAAAATGGCATGCAGGACAGTCCTTTTCCCCTTTCTACCCGGTGCGCGTCTATTACCTGTTGTCCCAGTCTTTTCTAAGTAGGTGACATCGCTCATCCCGTACCTTCGGCAGAACTCAGTGACTCTAGCTCTCTTCTGCTTCTTTGGGTACGGCGATGATCTGTTCTTCGATGTATTTTC
>JAGYOV010000171.1 GCA_018399375.1 Dehalococcoidia bacterium | reverse complement strand
TGTTGGTCGCATGAGGCCTGCTTGCAGATATCATGAGAGCAGTTGGCCCATTTAGATCGGTTCCAGGGTATGCAGACAAAGATCCATCACATAGATGGTCTCCCGCTTTTCTACCATCAGGAGTTGCTCCACAGGCATTTCCATTTACCACCTGTGTAGTCACCGAAAGTGTGCTAGCACGCCATGGCTCACCCAGCCAATTAAGATTTCTCTCCATCGCTACCGAATAATCATCATAAAGTTCCACTGCAATCTGATCTACATAAAGATCAGCATTTCCAAACTTGGGAGCATCTAAGAGTTCTTTTCTTATCCTATCATAGCCGTTGCCCTCAAAGTTATGCTTCAACGCCTCCAAGAGTTCCTTCATGGTAAACAGCTTATCTTCAAAAACGCATTTCTTCATCGCTGCTAGACTATTAGCCACATTGATAATTCCATTCGATACATGATAGGCACCATCATTGTAGCGACATCCTCCCTCCTGGCAGTGTAGGCCCTTTTCCACACAATCATCAAGCATAGCAGAAAGAATAGGCAGCACAAGTCCCATTTCATTCTTCACATTCATAGCTATATTCCAGTACTCCACATTCTTGCTGATAACAAAGCTCACTACCCTCTTCCATGACTCTTTTATTTCATCAAAGCTAGCATGCTCAATCATAATGCCCGTATCTGCCAGCTTATCTCCCGTGACGGGGTTTACCCCATCGTTGAGCACCAATTCTAGTATCTTGGCCCCATTCCAGATGGAAGGATCCCATTGAGGAATACGCTTCCCGCATATATTCATATCAACACAGCCGCATGGAGCCCAATTCAGAGCATCTTCCCTGGCAGCACCTGTCTTGGTAAAACGCTCAACACCAATTCTATTGTTAAAAAGAGCAGGATATCCCGAGCCCGCTTTAACGCCTTCAACTACTTTCAACTTGAAGTCTTTACTCAACTCATCGCCCCACCTGATAGAAATTGTAGGCTGGGTAGTTCTTACATTGATGCCTGCCTGAAGAACCAAGGCTGACAATTCATTATCTGCACCACGCCCATTCTCATCAACGCCTCCCAACGTTACATTTTGGAAGATGCTCCCCCCGAGATATGATTCGGTAAAGACAGCATGAGCCCTTATAATTTCTGAATGTTTGATCCGCAAAAGTTCCACGAGCTCTAGTGCACTCGCAGGCGTTATCCTGCCCAACTCCAAATCACTTTTAAAAGGCCTATACATATACTGATCAAAACGACCAGGAGATATGCCTCTGCCATTTACCTCAATAAACATGGCACATTGTATAAACCAAAAAGACTGAACCGCCTCGTAAAAAGTATCAGCACGATAGCGAGGGACCTTCTTGCAAATGCGCGCTATCTCCTGCAACTCCCTTTTTCTGTTCTCATTAACTTCCTCTATTGAAAGCTTCTCCGCTTCAAGAGCATAGTTTTCTGCAAACGATATTACGCCCTCCAAAGCCAATATCGTCCCTCGATAGAAATTGCGTTTGTCCTGCTTCTCTCTGGTTTCGAAAGGCTGTAGCTCTGCCATCTTCTGATGGCACCTTTCAATTATTGACTGAAGTCCCCCATCAATCACTTTTCCATATTCAGGAAGCACTCGCCCTTCAGGAACATCCCACATGAAGCGCAGGAAAACAAGCTGTTGCTGCCACTTTTCCACCAAGTCATAATCGTCTCTTTGTTTAAGCAAATCTTCACTAATAGTTCTCCAATCCTCTTTCCAGAAATCAAGAACCTCTTCAATCTGTTTCCTATCTTCGGGGGCAATCGTATATATACCTATTTTCCGCCGACGAGGCCAAGGCGCTGCGTCGCCATGCCGAGACGGACCTCCGTGCGCAGCATTCCCCGG
>JAGYOV010000170.1 GCA_018399375.1 Dehalococcoidia bacterium | reverse complement strand
TGTTTTGCCACCTCTTCGTCATTGGTGACTACAGCACCAGCGTCTCCGTAGGCACCGAGGTTCTTCCCGGGGTAAAAACTGAAACACGCTATATCGCCAAGTGTTCCTGTGCGATTCCCCTTGTACTCAGCCCCGTGTGCTTGGGCAGAATCTTCAATGACCTTTAGATTGTGCAGCTCAGCAATCTCGTTTATGGGATCCATATCCGCCGGTTGGCCATACAGATGAACGGGTATCACCGCTTTGGTTCTCTCAGTTATCTTTGCCTCAATCTTTGAAATATCAATGTTGTAGCTATGCTCTTCTACGTCGACAAAGACAGCCTTGGCCCCTACTGCTGTAACCGCCTCTGAAGTGGCGATAAACGAAGTCGCAGGAACAATTACCTCATCACCTTCGCTAATGTTAAGGGCTTTCAGTGCCAAGAACAGAGCATCAGTACCACTAGCCACTCCAATACAATAATCGACCTTACAGAACTGGGCGAAATTACTCTCAAAATCCTTAACTGCTTCCCCGCCAATGAATGCGGTACTATCCAATATACCTTGGATTGCGCTGTCAATCTCAGGTTTGATGCTCTGGTACTGCGCTTTCAAATCTACCAACGGAATGCTCATCCTGTCTCCTTCAAATTCAATATGGCAACTCAGAGGTGTCCCGTATAACTTGTGCCGGATTCCCTATGACTACCTTGCCTGCTGGGACATCCCTTGTAACTACCGTCCCCGCTCCAACCAGAGCGTTCTCTCCGATGACAACTCCAGGCAACAACGTTGCGTTCGCACCAATTTTGGCGTTCTTTCCTACCGTCGCGCCCTTTAAGCTGCTTTTCGCTCCTGGACTCGACGGATACCTAGCATTTGTTATAACTACGTTAGGACCTATCCAGCAACCTGCTTCCAGAGTAGTCTCCTCAGGAATGAACGCCTGTGAATGTATTCTAACATCCTCCTCAATGCGGACATGGTGTTCCACCACTGAATTTGTCCCAACGCTGACATTATCGCCGATCTTATTCTCCTCTCTGATCATCACGTGATGACCCGTCTGGAAATTATCCCCTGCGATGTTTCCCGCATATATCACCGTGTGCGACCGTATAGTAGCATTCTTGCCAATAACTGTTTTTAATTCCCCCCGTTTCTTACCTCGTGGGGGTTCACCGATTATTACGAAATCTCCAATTACTGCTCCTTCACCGATATCCACGTTCTCATATATCTTGCACGTTTCACTTTTGCTCATGTGCCTAACTTAATCTCCTTGCCGTTTTCGCTCAGTGACCTTTGCGCAGCTTCCAATACTCTAGTCACCTTCAGTCCATCATATCCATCGGTTTGGGGCCTTTCGTGATTAGTAATGCAGTGAATAAAATGAGCACACTCCACACTCAGTGGTTCCACAAAATTAACTTCTGGAAACAGAGCATTCCCTCTGCGGTAGCTAAACCCCATATCAGTCTTGCCTATTCCGGCATCGTAGATTGCGATCTTACTTGTTTCCATTTCGTCATAAACTGCCATTTTTCCGCTCCCCACAATCGTCATCCGCCTTACTTTGACTGGATCGAGCCAGCTCACATGGATATGCGCACGGATGCCACTCTCAAATACAAGGTCTATGAACACGACATCCTCGATCCCATCTTGTATATAGCTCATTCCGCGCGCAGAGACAGCAAGAGGCTCTTGCTGTAAGATGTAGAGGATGATTGAAATATCATGAGGGGCCAGGTTCCACATAACGTTCACGTCTTGGCGAATCTTCCCCAAATTCAATCGCTGAGAATTAATGTAGCAAATCTCTCCAAGTGCCCCTTTTTGGATCTCATCCTTCAATACATTGACGGCTGCATTGTATTCAAAGGTGTGC
>JAGYOV010000017.1 GCA_018399375.1 Dehalococcoidia bacterium | reverse complement strand
GAGAAAAATGGCTTTATCTGAACGTGGGTGTATTTAATGGACTGTTCGAAACCGTCGGAGGCATTAAATATCCTTTTATCATTACAGATCCAGAGCTTAAAGATAGAAAAAATGGAGACAAAACCCGCAAGTGTACATTCGCTGGCCCATCATGTGACAGCTTTGACGTTATAGCCAGAGAAGTAGAGCTTGTCTCAGCGGAACTAGGTGATCTCGTCCATATCATGTCAGCTGGCGCCTATACTACCTCATATGCTTCACAGTTCGATGGGTTCCCCATACCCAAAACTATTTTTATATCTACATTCGCAGCCTGAATGAGAGAAACAATTTGACAGAGATCGTCTCGAGGTTTATCATATGCATCTGACCAATGAGGGAGAGTTCTCTGCAAGATGCAACACTGGCTGAAGTAGCCGCAGAGTTCCTTTCATATATATCTCCGGGGAGAAGAGACGAGGTTCAAGCTGAGGTCTACAAATGCGTCCGCTGGTTGGGTTTACAGAGGAAACCTAAAGAGCTCAGGCCATCTGATATAGCTAGCTACGCTGAGCAAATTGTCCCCTCAGAGGGGAAGGCCCTTAAAGATTTTCTTTCCTATATGCGGAAGAACGAGCTTACTTTGGTTAATCTGGCTGCTCATGCTCGACCAAAGAAGACTACCTTAAAGACATCTGCTCTCAACGCCGGTACACAGGAGGAGGTCACATTTACTGAAGAAGGGTACGACAGAATAAAAAATGAGCTAAGCCTGTTGGAGGCTCAAATTCCCGGCGTTATTAAAGAAATTCAGAAAGCAGCCGCTGACAAAGATTTCCGTGAAAATGCTCCTCTGGATGCTGCCAGAGAGGAGAAAGCACGGCTGGAAGGAAGGATACTAGAACTGAAAGCTATCTTGAAAAGAGCTAAAACGATAAATGGTAACTCAGGTACAACAATAGTCGAGTTAGGGAGCACAGTGCAGCTTTCTGATGCGTCATCGGGCAGAGAATTTGTCTACCTTCTGGTTGATTCCAGAGAAGCAGATATCCGCCAAGGCAAACTTTCCGTCGCTTCACCGCTGGGCAAAGTGCTTTTGGGCAATAAGAAAGGGCAAACTGTTAGCGTTGATGCTCCTGCCGGTGCCTTCAGCTACTGTATTGAAGATGTCTATCGTGCCTGAAGTCCACATGCTTGGGAACATCTCCCAATATATGCAGGTGGTTTCCCCAAAAGTAACGCATGTGTTGAAGTTAACAACTATATCAGGGACAGTGTCTATTTGCACATGAACATACACCAGTGGCAATTGTTACCAACAGCTCCTGCGGACTATATATCCATTTCATCTGTTCCTCCTCTGCTGGCCCAGCTTCTTTACAATCGGAAAATTGAGGCAAGCGAAGCAGGTCTATTTATGTCGGACAGCAGCATATTTGCCAATAGTCCCTTTGCCCTTCCCGATATAGAACCTGCGGTGAGCCGAATATACCAAGCATTGCGCTCTGGAGAAAAGATTGCCATTTATGGGGATTTCGATGCCGATGGGATCACCGCCACTGTTATTCTTGTGGAAACGCTTTCATGGCTTGGAACTACCGCCATTCCCTATCTGCCTGACCGCTGCAGAGACGGTCATGGGCTGAGTCTGCCCGCCCTAGAAGAGCTTCATGAGCAAGGAGCTAACCTCATAATTACGGTTGATTGTGGTTCCTCCGATTATAAAGAGGCGGAGCAGGCAAGAAAGATGGGAATGGATATGATTATCACTGATCATCACCACCTGGAAGGCCCCTTGCCTCAAACTGTAGCAGTGGTCAACCCCAAGAGAAAGGACTCACTTTATCCCTTCCCCGAGCTGGCTGGAGTAGGAGTCGCTTTTAAACTCGCGCAGGCGCTTCTCCATGCCCATAGCAAAGAATCAGCCTTATATGAACTTTTGGATCTGGTGGCACTGGGTACAGTTACTGATCTGGTGCCCCTCCTGGGGGAAAACCGCTACCTAGTTAAAGAGGGAATTAAAGTACTCAACAACACACAGCGAATAGGAATTCGTGAAATGATTGACATATCCCAGTTAAGGATGGGACATATTACGGAGGGGCATATTTCCTGGGCTTTGGGGCCTCGAATCAATGCTGCTAGCAGGACAGGTAGCGCATATGCTAGCTATAAATTGCTCATATCACAATCTTCTACGGAGGCATATGCCCTAGCAAGAGAGCTAGAGGATAGAAATATAGAACGGCAAAAAGCGACCACGGAAGCTTTTCAGGAAGTAACCCAGAGACTGGCAAACCGAACTCATCTCCCCATATTGATAGAGGGTGGCGAGGAATTTTCGCTGGGGGTCATTGGATTGGTAGCGGGCAAGCTGGTAGAGAAGTTTAACCGCCCATCTGTCATCATCAATTATGGCACTGAAGTATGCAGAGGGAGCTGCCGCAGCATAGAAGGGGTCAGCATCCTATCCATTCTGGAAGAATGTCGCGATCTGCTCATTACATTCGGGGGTCACCACATGGCAGCTGGCTTTACTCTGGCACGGCAGAACTTGGATAAGTTTGAAAGGAAAATCATGGAAGTAGCTGCAGAAAAGGTGAAGGGCCTGAACTTGACTACCGGAATTATCATCGATGCTGAGGTATCTCTTTCGATCTTCGACAGCGACACTTTAAATTCGATCTGGTACCTAGCTCCCTTTGGTAAGAGAAATCCCGTTCCCGTTTTCCTATCCAGGGGAATAGAGGTACTTGGAGCTCGTGAAGTGGGGAATCAGGGGAAACACCTGGAACTCAGCTTGCGGCAGAGTGGCGCAGTTTGGAAGGCAATGGCCTTCAACGCAAATTCACCCCTTACAGAGGTACCCTCCCACATAGATGCCATATATAATCTGGACAAAGACTGGTGGAATGGACAGGAAGTGTTGCGCCTTAATATCCTCGATTTTGCTCCATCTGATCTATCAATTCACCCTGAGCAATAGGCTTTCTTCTGAACCTATACATCCTGATGATGAGCAAGGACAAAGCAACTACCAATACTATCAAGCTGATGATCTGCCCCTGCTGTAGTCCCCATAGATAAGAAGTATCAGAGTAACGCAAAAACCTCAGAGAAAAATCCCCGATGGCATAGAGACAAAGGTAGACGAAAAAAAGGCAACCACGCGGTTTTATCCGTCCTCGCAAGAACCATATAATGAGGAAAACGATGAAATTCCAAATCATAAAGTATATCTGGGTGGGATAGAGAGGAACCCCCCAGTATTGAGGAGGAATTGTATCGCGGGTGGTATATATTACTGCTCCGGGGAATGAATTATAGGGGCTCAGCTTACCAAAACAGCATCCGTTCAAAGTACAGCCAAGCCTTCCCAAAGCCTGTGCCAGAGGTGCACCCACAGCTACGGCCTCCGCTACGCCATCCAGGCTTAGAAATGGCTTTCTCTGTATCTTCATAAATATCCAGACAGCCAGGACTGCTCCAATAATGGCTCCATACAACGCTAGCCCTGCGAAGCCAAAGATGTCCGCAGGATGAGCTACATAATAAGACCAGTGATCAATGAGGTGCACTGCTCTACCTCCAATAAAGCCTCCCACTATGCCACAAAGGAAAAGCCCGAGCACAAAATCCTGAGAAATGATCATCCTTTTAGCCTCATGAAGAGTGATAATAACCAGTGCTATCACTGCCAGGGACACCATAACTCCATACCACCGTATGGAGAGGGGGCCAAGAGAAAAAATGACAGGGTCTATGCTGATAGTTAACATCTAAGCTCTTCGCTTGCGCAGTTTATACCAAGGGTGATAGCTTATTATGGAATCTTCGTCTAGTTCATCATTTACCATTTGATTAAACACTCTCAGGTAGTCTGCAATCCTATCCGGCATGAGAAAGTGTTCCCTGACGTATTGATGAGCTTTATCCCCTACCATTTCCGCCTCTCTGGGGTTATTCAGCAGGTGCACTATTCTCCTAGCCGCTTTCTTGGCTGAACTGATAAAGAACCCCGTCTCTCCACTCCTTATCTGAAGAGGGATTGATCCCACCTCCCGAGTTATCACGGGCTTTTTCTTCCACATGGCCTCGGTAATGACCAGACCGAAGCCTTCCTTGGTAGAGGGCTGTAAAATTACCCTGGCTGCTCTCTGAAATGCATTCACCTCTAGCGCATTGACCTCTGTATCATCGGCCAAAATAATGACGTGGAGGTTGGGATCACCTTTGGTATCTTCGCAAATCTTATCAAATATACCCTTCCCCTCAGGATCATCACTAGCCATGTTGCCCGCTATTATTAACTGACATTTCACCTCCTCGCGAGCAAGCTTGTACGCCTTAATCGAGGTATCAATCCCTTTCCAGGGATCAAATCTACCTATATGGACCAGAAGAGGTATAGAAGAATCGATCTGGTACTTCTCCAGCACCGGAGCAATTTCATCAAAGCCCAGATCCCTGTTCTTGGTAGAAAGGGGATCTATGAAAGGAGGGCTGATGAACTTGGGCAAGGGCCAGCGATGAATGACATAATGAGCCCCGGAGAACATAGCGGCGTTATAAAAATCCACCCAAGAGGAAAAGAACTGCCATAAAACTGGATTCGACTCCAGGGTTTCCTCTTCTATATCAATATGACATCGCCAGAGCCACTTCTCTTTGTCTTCCTTCAAGTACCGCGATAATCCGAATGGCTGCGGATCATGTACTATTTCCACATCAGGGCTATATTTATTGTGTTCCTCGCTGTGAAACTGAGCCACCTCTATCAGAGTGCGCTGATAGATCCTCAGCATGTGCGGAGTGATTGTTCCCTTTTTACCCTGTAACAGGTTGTGAATCTCCTTGGTCACCTGGAAAAAGGACTCTTTTCCACAGATCACTTTCCACTCGTCCTCGATGCCCAGCTGGTTCATGAAGGGAACCTGGGAACGGAGCATCTCGGCTACTCCTCCTCCTCGAGCACAGGAGTTGACCTCGAGCACTTTTATCCCCTTGAGCTTCTGTGCCAGCCTCTGAACTTTCTCTATCTTCTCTTCGCCCACCAGAGGGATATAATCCTCCAGAGCAGAGACAGAGAAGGGATATAACTCCTTTCGGGAGCTGTAAACGATGCCATCCTCCAAAGGGTAGTTTCCCCTTACAGGTTCGATTGGCCTAAACATGTCTTCTACCATAATTAGTTCTCTCAGGAGAAAATGGTGTTAACGAAATTCTCCGCGCTGAATGGGAGCAAATCCTGCAGCCTTTCACCCGTTCCTACGTAAGTAATGGGTATTTTTAGCTCATCGCAGATGGCAAAAACAATTCCTCCCCTAGCCATGCTATCCAATTTGGTCAGGAAAATATCAGTTACTCCTATGGCCTGGGTGAAAGCCCTTGCCTGATTTAGCCCATTCTGGCCTGTAGTGGAATCTATTACCAGCAGAACTTGATGGGGCGCAGAGACGTTGCGGCTAGAGGCCACTCTCCTTATCTTCCTCATCTCTTCCATCAAATTAGACTTAGTGTGAAGTCGCCCCGCAGTATCGATAATAACTACATCGACTCCCCTGCTGTAGGCTGCCTCAATAGCATCAAAGGTAACTGCACCGGGATCGGAATGGGGCTTGTGAGCAATGACCTCAGCGCCTACTCGCTTGCCCCACAGCTGAAGCTGTTCAATCGCCGCTGCTCGAAAGGTATCAGCTGCCCCCAAGATAACTCTTCTTCCCTGGGAAGTATAGCCATGAGCTAGCTTGGCTATGCTGGTAGTTTTCCCCGAGCCGTTGACTCCCACCACCAGAATAACTGTTGGTGGAGGCGTGTTTACCTGAGTATGCGGAAAAGTCAATATTTTTATCATCTCATCTTTCAATGCTGCCTTGACGTGCGCAGAATCAATCAATTTATCAGTCTTTACTCTTCGCTTAACACTGTTAAGCAACTTGTCCGTGGTTTCTATGCCAACGTCGGCAAGGATCAGCAATTCCTCCAATTCCTCCCACGTTTCTTCTTCAATGGATCCTCGATCGAAGAGGCGTGATATCCTGCTCAACCAACTCTCTCGATTGCTATCCGTCTTGCCTAACAAAGAATCTCTTCCTCAGCCCTCTGCAATATAGATGTAATAATATCACAAATTCGGCCCCAGAATTGAATTGTCTTAATCATCTACAGATATATTAACTCACTTAACTAACCTATACTGTGAAACAGGTAATTTTCTCATTCTCCATATCCCAGAAAAACTTTGAAAATGCTCTTCTCTTTTAAATAATTTTTCTGCCCCCATTTTCTTTTGCCCTGAGATTATAAGCTTCAATAGGCTTCTCTCCTGATCAATAGTTACAAACTGTGGCTATTACCATCGTCGTAGCCGAGGTAAAGCAATCATAATTTAGAGTACTTGTTGCATCATCTAGAAATTCCTATACTTCATAAGAGAACTTCTCCTACCAAACTACCGTAATTAAAGTTTAGCAAGGAGCGATATTGACATCGTTACATAAGATTGCTTAGAATAAATCCATGAAGTTATTAGTTATAGGACTAGGTCAATGTGGAGGAAGAATTGCTGACAGGTTTGCCCGGCTGAACAAGAGGGCTCAGACACAACGTGGGATCCAGATCATTGCCGATGTATTCGCTATAAACTCAGATGTTACAGACTTGAGCGGATTGCGTACTATCAATCCCGATTACAAACATAGAATTCTCATTGGGGGCTCACAGACCAATGGCCACGGAGTAGGCAAAGTAAGTGAACTCGGCGCAGAGATAGCGAAGGAAGATAGCGATAAGGTTATAGATGCCCTGAGGACTTCAGAGCATTTTCATGATACGGATGCTTTTATGCTCATCGCCAGTGCTTCTGGTGGCACAGGATCAGGATCGATAGGAATCCTGACGCAGCTATTGAAAGAGCGCTATATCGGGAAGCCCGTTTATAACATCGTCGTTCTTCCCTTCCGCCAGGAAGAAACAACTGAGGCAAGAACTATATATAATACGGCCATATGTCTCAAATCGGTATATCTGGCAGCAGATGCTATATTCCTTGTTGATAACCAGAGATATGTTAAAAAGAATGCCTCGCTTATGAGGAACATGGATGCAATCAATGCTCGAGTGGTAGAGCCTTTTTACAACATGCTCTGTGCTGGAGAGGAAACGAATCAGAGGTTCGTTGGGTCGAAGGTGCTTGATGCCGGCGATATAATGCAAACTCTGGCAGGATGGACTGTGCTCGGAGAAGGCGTTTCCCCCATTCAAAAGAAGAGGTTTGCCTTTGGGCCTAAGCGAGACTTCAGGGATAAGATGTCTGAAACTAGCAGAGGAGCCCAGTGCATGGATGCGGCGCTTGGAGAACTATCCCTTTCCTGTGAGCCAAAAGATGCTCGGAGAGCGCTGTACCTCATTACTGCTCCCCCGAGAGAAATAAACATGGATATAGTCAAGGAAGTTGGTGACAACCTGAGAAACATAGCTCCTAATGCACTAATAAGGAGCGGCGATTATCCGCGTGGCAAAGATACCTTGAATGTTTCTGTGGTGCTCTCTGAACTTACGTCGGTAAGGAAGATCACGAGTTACTTCACTCAAGCACTTGATCTGATCGCTACCATAAAGGCAAGACAGGGATTGCAACTGCCCAGCAGGAAATTCGAAGAAACCTTTAACGACATCCCTGTCCTGCTATAGAGAACACATCCAATGCATGTTTTGCATGCTGGCATATCAAAGTAGATCTGTGCCATGCAGCTACCCCCGAGAGCCATAATAAAGAGAGCTTGCTCGCGGGGGAGCAGTTTTTGCTTACTCTGCTACTTTCTGCTCTTGATAAAGATATCCCAGCTTTGCTCCAAGCTGACATTACGAGCTTCCAGGCTTTTCAAATCAGCTTCTTCGCGAGCCTTCATCGCCAAGGCCACTTTTTCATCACAGTCTTTGCGCGCCCTCTCTTCAGCTGCCTCGCGGGCCTTCAACGCCTGTGCGATACTTTCTTCACAGGCCTTACGCGCCTTTTCTCTAGTTTCCAAATAATCCTTCTCGATCTTCTTCTGCTGATCCAGATAGGCCTTTTCAACTTCACGCTCAGCTTCTATGTAAGCAGCATAAGCCATGACTGCCCGCTGCTGAATTTCACTGAGTCCCGTTCCCTCTACAGTTTGTTCGTTGGCTTTCTTGGCAACCTTCCTAGTTTCCTGATCTATCTCATTGGGCTTCTGCTCAACGGGTCCTTGATTTTCTACCCCCGGCATAACATACCTCCTTTATTTACGACAGACTTCTATTTCCATTATTCTCAACTATTTACATTAAAAAATAAAGTTAAGCAAGTAATCTGCGCTCAGCACTTTAACCTCGTCATCGTTAATTGCGGATATCTTAGTAATCATCTTCTCTTTCAAGTTCCTCTTCAATCTGGCCCTTGTCAGCTTGATACATCTTGGACAGGAAATCCAAACGTGCCTTAATATCCGAACTGGCCTTTTGAGGAGCCCTGCTTTCGCCCTTTTTACTTTCAGCCTGACTCAATACCACTTCAAAGGCTCGCGACGATACTTCAGGAAATTTATCTTCCTCTACTTCATCCATGGGGCCATGTACTCCAGCAAACTCCTGTGCCTTTTTCAATGTTTCTCGGAATGCCTTCAAGGAAGATTTGACTGTTCTCTGTGCTGATCTGCCCGCTTCATCGTTCCTGGCAACCGCCTCCTCCAGCAGTCGAATCGACGTCTCAACCGATTCTCTAGCCAATCTTATCGATTCTGCAGTTGCCTCCTTGGCTAATCTCACGGACTCTTCAGCAGCTTCTCTAGCTGACTGACTCACATCCATTGCTTCTCGTGATACCTTTTGAGCTTCAGAAACGGCCTCTTCTGACAACCTGCCTACCTCTTCAGCCTTGCTCATTGCCTCTTCCGCTGCTTTTCTGGCTCCCTCTGCGATCTTGGTAACTGTTAGATTGGTAGCTTCAGCCCTGCTTATCGCTTCCTGAGATATCTTCTGCGCCTCATCAGCAGATTCTCGAGACATCTGGCTTATCTCTTCGGACCTGCTTACCGCTTCTTGGGAAGCCATCATCGATCGCTCCATATCGCTCTTAGAAGATCTAATTGTCGCTTCAGCCCTATCTATAATTTCTTTAGATGTCGCTACTAGGGCTTCTGTCTCATTCCGAGCCCTTTCTTCTATTTCCCTGGCACTATTCATTACCTCCTCCGCTGCTCTCTTAGCTCTGACATTTGCATCCTGAGCTATCCGGTTCCCCTCCTCAGCTTTGCTTATAGCTTCATCGAACATCCTTGATGTTGTCTCTGCTGTTGTTTCTGCAGCTCTGCTTACCTTCTCCGCCTTATTAATGGCTTCCTGCGCCGCTTTTCTAGTTTCCTTAGCCACTTTCGTGATTTCCCTATTCATATTTTCTGCCCTATCTACCGCATCCCCTGATGTTCCCCTAGCCTCACTGATCGCTTCTTGCGTTACCCTGGCTATTTCCTCCACTTTGCTCAATGCTTCTTGAGAACCTTTATTTGCGCTGTCAGCCTCATTCGATAAAAGTTGCCCTCTACTTTCAACTCTCTCCAGCCTCTCCTGCGACTCCCGCACTGAAGTCTCAAGATTCTCCTGAATTGACTCGACTTTCCTTTCAAGTTTGCTTACCGCCTCATCGAATGCCTTTGCCGATGCTTCGGCTGCCTTGGTCATCATCTCAATTGAGGCTTCTGCTCTCTCGACTGCGCTCTGAGAATCTTTTGTCATCGTACTGGAAATCTTCTGGGCCTCTTCATTGGATTTCTCCGCTCGCCGCACCAGTTCCTGCAAGGTCCTTTTAGCCTCTATGGCAACTTCCTGCGTCGCCTCACTTACTCTTTCCACCCTCTCAATGGCATCCCGTGATGCATGAGACGATTCCCTGGCTGCCTCTTGAGCTGCCAAGCTTAGCATTTTAGCCCTTGCTACCGTTTCTTCAAAATCGCTACTGCTGTCTGCCATGCTCTTCTCAAAATCCCGAAAGAGTTTTCTTTCCTTGATTATTACATATACCACATGTTTTAACATTTTATTAGGGAAAGCATATTTTTTCAACTGTTGACGCCCGAAATTTTTGTGCTATAATATTTAGCAGTCGAGGCATGAGAGTGCTAAAATAAATAGAAAAAAGAAAGGAGGATAGCACATGGCAGCTAAAGTCGAACCTCTGGGAGACAGGGTAGTGATCAAACCCGCACCCAAGGAAGAAGTAAGCAAAGGCGGGATCGTTCTTCCCGACACCGCCAAGGAGAAACCTCAAGAGGGTGAAATCATCGCCGCGGGCCCTGGCAAGCTTGATGATGAAGGGAAGCGCATGACCATGGAAGTGAAGGTCGGCGACATAGTTCTCTATTCCAAGTATGCAGGCACTGAGTTCAAGCTGGGTGAAGAAGAGATGGTTATCATGCGAGAAAGCGATATCCTAGCCAAGAAAATTTCATAAGAGGAGGCAAGAGAATGGCAAAGCAACTTCTTTTTGGCGAAGAAGCAAGGAAATCATTGAAGAACGGGATAGATACCCTAGCCAGCGCTATAAGAGTAACGCTGGGTCCACGCGGCCGCCCCGTTGCGCTAGACAAAAAATTTGGAGCTCCTTCGGTACTTGATGATGGAGTAGCAGTAGCCAAAGAAATAGAGCTGCCCGACCCATTTGAAAACATGGGGGTACAGCTGGTGAAGCAGGCAGCTACCAGGACTAATGATCAGTGCGGTGATGGTACAAGCACAGCTACCATTATAGCGCAAAGCATCGTAAGCGAAGGATTCAAAAACATCGCCGCTGGAGCTGATGCCATGGCGCTGAAACATGGCTTAGACAAAGGCGTAGCCACCGTGGTTAATGCCCTCAAGAAAAAGGCTATACCGATCTCAGGCAAGGACCAGGTAGCTCAAGTAGCCACCATATCGGCCATTGATGAAAATATTGGCAACTTGATCGCTGAGGTCATGGAGAAAGTAGG